>JAKALX010000226.1 GCA_021823905.1 Chloroflexota bacterium
TCTGGTCTGGCGCGTAGCGCACCGCCGGCGGGCCGAACTCGGCGTCGGCTGCCAGGGCAGCCCGGAGTGCTCCAATCTCGTCGTTCACACGCGGGGAGAGAACGTTCGGTGCGTCGACGACGATCCGCGCCGGGGAGAGCATCCCCGCGTTGAACTCGCTGTTGAGGATCGCGAAGGCCCGCGCCGCGCTCGTCTCAGCGGGCAGCACGGTCACCCCGGACGAGCCGAGTTTGATCGCCAGGTAAGGCGTGGCGGCCGCCAGCAGGAGCGCCACCGAGGCAGCGATGCTTGCCGCCGGATGGCCCGTCACGAGGTTCGTCGTCCTCCCCCAGAATCCGCCGCCCACATTCGTGGAGCTGCCGCGGCTGAGGCCCGGAATCCGGATTCGCAGCGTGTCGACGCGGTCTCCGAGGAGCCGCAGCGCCGCCGGGAGCAGTGTCGTCGAAGCGAGGATTGCGACCACCACGACCACGATCGCGCCGACCGCGAGGCTCCGGAACACACTGTCCGGCACAACCAGCAGCCCGCAGAGCGCGACGATGACGGTCAGCCCGGAGAAGACCACGGCGCGCGTTGCCGTCGCGCCGGCGTGGGCGATTGCCGCGTCTCGTTCCAATCCCCTTCGCCGCTCTTCGCGGAACCGCTGGATGATCAGCAGCGAATAGTCGATCCCAACCGCCAGCCCGATCATCGAGATCATGTTGAGCACGAAGGTCGACAGCCCGAACGCGCGCCCGATGAGCGCCGTGATCCCGATGGCGATCAGGATCGAGAGCATGCCGAGCGCGAGCGGGACGCCGGCCGCCACGAGCGCGCCGAACACGACCGCCAGCACCACCGGCGCGATCGGCATGCCGATCACCTCGGCCGTCTGCATGTCCTTCTCCGAGGTGTCGGTGAACGCGCGGCTGATGCTGCCGTCGCCGCCGGCGACCACCGTGAACCCATCCTTGCCGTCGTACGACTTCGTGAGCGCAAGGATGGGCTTCACCAGCTCTGCCGCCTCACCGTCCTTCAGCACCACGGGAATCAGCGTGGTGCTGCCATCGGGCGAGATCAGCGAAGAGTCTCCGGTCTCGAACGTGTTCGTGACGGCTGCCACGCTGCCCGCCATCGCCCGCAGCTGGCCGGTCAACTGGCCGACGACCGCCTGGAACGCCTGGTCGCTGACCTTCTGCGAGTCCGACTGGACCACCACGAACTCTCGCTTGGGCTCCTCGCCGAGGCGCTGCTTCATGAGCTGGTCCGCGTGCTGCGACTCCTTGTCCACGTAGAACTTCATGTCGGTGGTCAGAACGCCGCCGATTCCGGTGGCGCTGACGGCTGCGACCGCGAGGGCAACCGTCCAGAAAGCGATGACCAGCCACGGTCGATGAGCGCTGAACGCTGCGAGGCGCTCGGTTGATGGCCATTGGCTCATGGTGCCAATCTCCGTGTGAACTCTGAATGACGAGTCATTCAAGTGAGTGAACGATAATTCACTATTATCAAGAGGTCAACCCCCACGCGTGAAGATTTCGCGCGGGAGGTTCAGCGGCGCCTCTGATCAGCGCCGAGCCTTTGGCTCCCGGATGCGTCGGTGGTTGCCGCGAAGTCTCCGCGCCGCTCAGCGCCAGACGGCCTCCGCCACGCGCAGGAAGTTGCCGTTGCAGATCCGCTCCAGCGCGTCGTCGCTGTAGCCGCGCTGTTTCAAACCGCGCAGCACGAGCGGGAGCCCCGTTGCGTCCTTGACGGCGGCCGGGATGTCCGTCCCGTCGAAGTCCGTGCCAAACGAGACGTGCGCGTCGCCGGCAAGGTTCACGATGTAGTCGAAGTGTTGAAGGATCAGGTCGATCGGCGCGTCGTCGCCGTGCTCCATGTCCGGGCGGAGGAAGATGTTCGCGAAGTTGATCCCGATTGTCCCGCCCTTCGCGGCCAGCGCCCGGATTTGGGCGTCGTCGAGGTTGCGCACGTGCGGCGAGATCGCCTTCGCGCACGAATGGCTGGCCACGATCGGATTTTTCGATTCCCGGACCAGGTCCCAGAATCCCGCCGGGTTGATGTGCGAAACGTCCAGGATGATCCCGAGCCGGTCGCATTCGTGGACGAGCTGGCGCCCGAGATCGGTCAGGCCCGTCTCCGGCAGGCTGCCGGCGAAGGCGACGCCGTGCGCGAAGATCGTCGAGCGGCTCCAGCAGGGCGCCAGCAGGCGCATCCCCAGCTCGTAAAAGATCCGCAGCTCTTTCAGGCTCCAGGAGATCGGGTCTGCGCCTTCGAGCATGAAGACCGAGGCGAAGGCGTCTTCGTCCCACGCCTTGCGGATCTCGGGGACGGTCCGGCAGACGCGAAACCGGTCCTCCGACCGGTCGGCGACCTGGAACACGTCGTTCATCTCGTCGATCGCGTAGGCGAGGGCGTTCATCTCGGCTCGCTCGTTGGAAAGCCAGATCGAGGTGAAGCAGCCGCCGAGCCCGCCTTCCATCGCGCGCGGCAGGTCGACGTGGCCCTCGGAGGACCGCGCCAGCAGGTCGCGCACCGGCCGCGGTATCACTCCGCCGCCATGCCCGCTCTTCGCCTGCGTGATGAAATCCTCGTGGCCGTCGAAGATCGGCGGGAATTCGCGGTTCAGCGGGCCGGCGATCATCGCCCTCCTCCCGTCCCGCGCTGCCGGGCCACTTCCGCGAAGTGCTTCCGCGTCTGGAACAAACCGTAGACGCGCTCGAACCCCCGCGGCGAGAGCTCGGCAAACGCGGTTGCCAGCCGCATCGGCCCAGGGTTCACGATGATCTCGGGGATGTCGCGTTTGATGCTGCGCACCACCGCCCGCGCCACCGCCGCCGGCTTCGAGGTGCCCGCCAGCCGCGACGCCGTCACGCCCGTCTCCGTGACTGCGTCAGCATACATGCCCACGTCGGCGACGAAGCCGGGGCAGATGACGGAAGCGCTCACGCCGCGGCCCTGGTACTCCGAGCGAATCGATTCGGTGAACTGGATCAAACCTGCCTTGCTCGCCGAGTAGGGCGCATCGAACGCCACGGCAACCTTTCCGGCCAGCGACGCCACGTTGACGATATGGCCCTCGCGCCGCTCCAGCATCGCGGGGAGCACGGCGCGCGAAAGCAGCATCGGCGCCACCAGGTTCGTCTCGATCACGCTCGCGATCTCCGCCGGATCCTGCGTCTCGTAGACCGCCGTGCGCTCGATCCCAGCGTTGTTGACCAGGATCGCCAGCGGCCCGAGCTCCGATGTCACCCGTTCGACAAGCTGCGCCCGGCCTTCGGCAGTGGAGACGTCGGCGGGGACCGCGATGGACCGCACGCCGGCTTCGCGCAGCTTGCCGGCAACGGCTTCGAGCTCAGCGGCGGAGCGTGCGGCCACCGCCACGTCGGCGCCCTCGCGCGCCAGCGCCCGTGCGATGTAGGGCCCGATCCCGCGCGACGCTCCGGTCACCAGCGCCACCTTCCCTCGCAACTCCTTCACCTCATGCTCCCTCCCCTCTGGTCGAAGCAGTGTATCCGCTCGTCGTCTCGAAAGGGCCGGTTCGTGCTCCACGGTGGTCGCCTTCCACTCGCGGCCGGAGCCCTCGGTTACCGTCGGGCCGTGCGTCGGTAGGCGTCGAACGATGCCCGGTGCTCGCCAGCGTGTTCGCTGGTATTCTCGCGGGGTGAGGACAGCACAACGCGTGCGCCGCCTCGGTTGGGACGGCTTTCGCCCCGGTTTTCGGACCTGGGCGCTCCTTCTTGCGCTCCTGCCGACGCTCACGTTCCTCGGCCACTGGTCGCTCCACGTCGACGTTCCCGGCACGAACCTGTATGTCCTCCTCATCCCCGGCGAGCCATCGGAGGCGCACACGCATGACGGCGCACAGCAGGATTCGGCCCAGTCGCACGAACGCCACTGCCACGCCGGCGTTGCTTCGTGCAGCGACATTCCCTTCACGGGCGCGAGCCCGTTCGCGCTCCTCAACGACAGTCTCGCCTACCTCGGCGCGTTTGGGGCGCTGACCGTGCTCGCGGTCCTCTTCTGGCGGCCCCGCTCCTCCGCCAGCGTCGGCCCCGACCTGCGTCCTCCGAAGCCGCTGTTTGCGTCCACCTGAGTGACCTCGCGCGGGATTCGCGCGGGCCGCGGCCCCGCCCGGGAAACCGGGTGCAAGCACAGACAGGACGAATTTCCCATGGCTCGAATTCTTCCGCGGCACGCCGCGGTTGCGGCGGCGCTCGCGGTGCTCGTGATCGGCGCGTTTGTGGCTGCCGCCTGCGGCGGCGGCAACGGCGAGAGCGCCCAGATCACCGCCTCGATCGCGGCGGTCACCTTCTTCGACAGCTCGGGGTTCCACGAAATCGACGAACAGCTCACCCAGAAGGGGACCTTGGACCCGACCGCCCACTCCGTCGCGGTCCATATTCAGACGGTGGCGCTGACGACCGACTGGCCGAAGGAGCTGCAGCCCGGCGCGAAGGGGCTTGCGACGGCAATGGGCGAGTTTGCGATGGCCGTCGACACCGACAACCCGGATCTGAAGAAGGCTACCGAGCTCTCCAACAAGGCTCACGCAACCTGGCACGCGTTCTCCACGCAGGTGTGGAATCACCTCCAGGAGCACGCGGGCTTGAAAGCCAGCTCTGGCGCCGGCGCACACAGCCATTGAACGCGCGGCGCCATTCCATCCGCCGGTCATTCCGGCCGCTCGCCGCCGGGAACGCCCCGGCGGGTTCCAGGAGAAACTCCAGATGCCAAACGCATCGCGACTGTTCACGGGCCGGCTGACCGCCCTGGCCCTCACCACTGGCATGCTCGCCGCGGCGGTTTTCGTCGCGGCGGCGTGCGGCGGCAGCGACACCAACACCGGGACATCAATGCCGCGGGCGAAAGCCACCGCCGCGGCGAGTCCCGCCGCGAGCGACGGCTGGGAGGGCGCCATCGTCACTCCGCCGATCACCAAGCCCAGGGCCACGCTCATCGACACCGCTGGCCGTCTCTATGACTTCCAGAAGGAGACGCAGGGCTTCGTCACCCTGCTCTATGTCGGCTACACCCACTGCCCCGACATCTGCCCCCAGCACATGGCCGACATCGCCGACGTGTTGAAGACGCTGCCCCCCGACGTTACGGCCAGGATCAAGGTCGTCTTCGTGACCGCCGATCCCGACCGCGACACCGGCCCCGTGCTGCGAAAGTGGCTGGACCTCTTCAACAAGTCGTACGTCGGACTCACGGGCACGCAGGCGCAGGTCGACGACTTCCAGCGGCAGCTGGGCGTTCAGCCCGCGAAGAAGGAAGAGCTGGGAGGCGGCAACTACTCCGTCTCCCATGCCGCCTTCGTCATCGCCTACGGCGCCGACAACATCGCGCATCTCGTGTACCCGTCCGGCGTCACGAAAGACACCTGGGTGCACGACCTCACGAAGCTGGTCAAAGAAGGTTGGACAGAATCTTGAACAGGCTACATTTCCTCCGCGGCGGCGTCCTTATTGGCGCCGCGGCGGTGATGCTCGCGGGCGTCGTTCTCGCCGCGTCTTGCGGTGGCGGCGACAACTCGAGCGCGACGACGACCGCGACGGCGCCGACCCAGGCGTCGAAGCCGACAGTCACGGACCAGCGCGCCCGCGCCACCGTGAACGACACGACGGGCGTCTACTTCACCGTCATGAACCCCGGCGCCGCCGACCGCCTCCTTTCCGTGAAGGCCGATCCCGAAATCGCCGGCCTGGCCCAGCTTCACGAAATGGCCGCCAACGGCGCCACGATGAAGATGCAGGAGGTCAAGGCCGGGATCGTGGTTCCCGCGAATGGCGCCCTCGAGCTCAAGCCCGGCGGCTACCATGTGATGCTGATGAACCTGAAGAAGCCGCTCTCCGCCGGCGACTCGCTCAAGCTCGACCTCGTTTTCGAGAAGGCCGGGACGATCTCGATCGTCGTTCCCGTGGTGCAGGACGCCGGCGCGGCGGGCTCCTCCGCGGGGAAGGGCACGGCCGGCCCGCCGGGCGCCATGGGTGGCGCCATGCCGAAGACCCCGGCGTCGCCAACGAAGGCCCCGTAGGGCGGCAAGGAGTTCCTCAGTGAGCAGTGGCGCCAACGTGTCCCGAACGCGGCCGGCATCGGTACCCACCGGTGACCCGGCTGTTGCGGATCGTCTCCCTCTCCACTGGACCTTTCGCGTGCTTGGCTTCGCCGCCCTAGCGCTGGCGCTGATCGGGGCCGGCATCTCCGCCTACCTGCTGGTGGTGCACATCCAGGGCCAGTCGCCCGTCTGCCGGATCGCGCATGGCTGCGCGACCGTCCAGAAGAGCGAGTACAGCAAGATCATGGGTGTTCCGATTTCGGTCCCAGGGATCGCCGGCTATGTGGCGCTCGGCGGTCTCGCCGTTGTGTGGCTCACCGGCTGGCGAGGGCTCCGGGCT
>JAKALX010000227.1 GCA_021823905.1 Chloroflexota bacterium
CTGTGGCGCCAGAAGTGGCAGTTTGCGGCCGCCGCCCTCGCTTTCCTCGCCGTCGGCCTCGCCCTCACCGTTCTCAACATCGTGCGCGCCCAAAACGTCGACGGCGCCGACCACCTGCGCGATTTCTACGCAATCTCCTCCGCTGTCATGTACGGCTGCGCGACTGTCGCCGCCGTCACCGGCTGGGCGATGATGGAGATCCGACAGCCCATCGCAGCGCCACCACCCGAGGTCTGATCCCGGCCATCACTATGCATGGAGCGAATATGACCAACCCACCGATCCCATCCACGCTCGACGAAGTGACGGCGGACTGGCTGACGGCGGCGTTGCGGGCGTCCGGCGTACTGCGCGAGGCCAGGGTGAGCGCCGTGGACCAGGTTCGCGTCGGCGCCGGCGTGGGCATCCTGGGAGAGCTCGCCCGGGCCACGCTGACGTACGACCGCGAGGAGCCCGGCGCGCCGCGAACGCTCATCGCCAAGATCCCCACCTCGGACCTTGGCGGCCGCGGTATCGCCCACATGCTCGGCTACTACGAGCGCGAAATTCGCTACTACCGCGACCTTTCGGCGGACAACGTGGCGGCGAGCCCGCGCTGCTACTACAGCGACATGGACCCGGAAAACGTACGCTTCGTGCTGTTGCTCGAAGATCTCGCCAGCCTGCCCATCGGCGATCAGGTTGCAGGCTGTTCGGCGGAGGAGGCGCGGGCCGTCGTGCGCGAGCTTGCGAAGCTCCACGCACGCTGGTGGGAACGCCCGGAACTGAAGGCGATCGACTGGATCCCCCCATCCAACGATCCGATGATGAAGCTCGCCCAGGGCGCCTACCTGATGGCGATAACGCCGTTCCTGGAGAAGTTTGGCGGACGGATGACGCCGGCTCAGCGCGAAATAGCCCTGGCGCTCGGCCCGCGCATGAACGCGATGCAGGACAGCTTCGCGGCGGCCCCGGAGACCCTCCTCCACGCCGACGTGCGGCTCGACAACATCTTCTTCGGCAGCAGCCAGCTAGGCTCGGCCATCACCTTGATCGACTGGCAGATCCTCGTGAAGGGCCGCGGACCCTACGACGTCGCCTACTTCCTCAGCCAGAGCCTCGATCCCGCTGAGCGCAAGAGCGTTGAGGAAGACCTGCTGCGCGACTACCATCGCAGGCTGCTTGACGCGGGGGTAACCGATTATGCATGGGAGCGGTGCTGGGACGACTACCGCCTCTCCGTGCTCTTCTGCCTCTGCTACCCCGTGATCTCGATCGGCTCGATCGACCCGGCGAACGCGCGTGGCGTGGCCCTGACGACGGCGATGGCAGATCGCTCGCTCGCCGCCATCACCGACCTCGGCTGCGCGGAACTGCTGGAGCGGTTTGCGCCCGCGGCTGTCTGAGGTCTATCCCGCTACGTTTCTGCGGGCGACCGCGAGATCGTACTTCGCCTGGAGGTTCATCCAGACCTCCGCTGGTGTCGCCCAGACTCGTTCAAGATCGAGTGCAACAGCGGCTGTTACGCGGCGCCGTCCGCGCACGATGCCGTTGACCATGTACGCGGGGCGGCCCATCGCTTCCGCCAGGTCGCGCTGGGTCATCTTGCGCTCCTCGAGTTCGTCGGCGATAAGCTCGCCCGGATGGACGAGTGCGTCAGTCGCCATAATGGTTGGAAACCTCCAAGATGAAAACGATGTCCGGCTTTGGCTCCAAAATCAAGCGCCAACGCCCCACGAGGTAGATCGACCACTGGCCCGCGCGATCGCCGTGCAGCCGGTGAGCTCGCGCCGACCGGAAGCTCGCGATGTCCTCCCATCTGGTAAGGGAATCGATGAGGGAGAGGCGGATGCGATACGATCGCGCGACGTCTGGCCCCCACTCTCGGATGGCCGCGGATTGACTGTTGTAGCACTCCTCAAGGCCGCGGTTCCGAAAGATGATTCTCATTTGTTTGTCGGCTCACTGATCAACGGGAGCGCACTCAGCAGTGTTGCGCGCGCTTAGCTGCCGCGCCGTTAGAATACGCCCTCACTCTCGAAACGGGAGGTTCCCCGTGCCTGCCACCTGGGAAACCACCACGCTCGCCAACGGCTTCCGCATCGTCACCACACCCATGCCCGCGACGCAGGCCGTCTCCGTCAACCTCTTCGTCGGCGTCGGCTCCCGCTCCGAACCGCAACGCCTGAACGGCATCACGCACTTCCTCGAGCACATGGTCTTCAAGGGCACCGAACGGCGTCCCGACGCGTTTGTCATCGCCCAGGAGATCGAGGGCGCCGGCGGAACCCTCAACGCCTACACCAACAAAGAGTACACCTGCTACTGGAACATCGTACCGTTCGACCGCTTCGAGACCGCTCTGGACGTCGAGGCCGACATGCTCCTCGCCTCGAAACTCGATCAAACCGAAATCGATCGCGAGCGGACGGTCGTCCAACAGGAGCTCAAGCGCAACCACGACAACCCCGGCGCGTGGGCGGGCCGCCTCATCGGCACGTCCGTTTACGGCGAGCAGCCGCCCGGCTGGGATGTCGGCGGCTCCGTCGAGCTGGTCCAGGAGATGCATCGGCCCGACTTCGTCGAGCACATCGAAGCCTGGTACCGCCCCTCGAACATCGTCCTCTCAGTCGCCGGGAACGTGACCCACGACCAGGTGGTCGGTCTCGCCGAGCCGCTGTTCCGCGACATGCCGCCCGGTCCTCTGCCCTCGGTCACCCTCTACGACCCGGCGATCACGGGCCCGCGCGTGGCCTGCGATTCGCGCGAAATCGACCAGTGCACACTCTTCCTCGGCCTGCCCATCTTTGGCCGCGACGACCCGGACCGCTTCGCCCTGCGGATCATGAACGACGTCCTCGGCGCCGGCATGTCCAGCAGGCTCTTCCGCGAAGTGCGCGAACGGCGCGGCCTCGCCTACTCCGTGAACTCCGGCTATGGCTACCTGGCCGACACTGGCGTCTTCACCATCTCCGCCGGCGTCGACCGCGAGAAGCTCACGGAGACCGTCAAGGTCTGCCTGGACGAAGCCGAGAAGCTCGTCACGGACGCCGTGCCCGAGGACGAGTTGCGCAAGGCCAAGGATCACAACATCGGGCGCTTCCGGCTCTCCCTCGAGACGGCCTTCTCCCTGGGCCAGCGCCATGGCGAGCTGCTCATCACCAAGGGCGAGATCGAGAGCGTCGACGAAGTCGTCGCACAGGTCGAGGCCGTGACCGCGGACGACGTGGTCCGCGTCGCCCGGCGGCTGCTCGACCGCTCGAAGCTCCACGCCGCTGTCGTTGGCCCGAACCTCGACGAGGCAGAGATCGAGGCCGCCCTCGGGTAGGCGCTGGCTGGTTTCGGCCTGTATGATCGTAGCGTGAATGACGACGGCCGCATTACTGTCGACCCCGCTCTGATGGGTGGCAGGCCGTGCATCCGCGGAATGCGGATCACCGTGTCGAACGTCCTCGAAATGCTGGCGGCTGGGGAATCGGCGGAAGAGATCCTGCGGGCGTTCCCGTGGCTTGAGCCGGAGGACATTCCAGCCTGCCTTGCCTACGCGGCGTGGCGCATGCAGGAACAGGAGCTACTCCTGCCGACTTCGGCGTGAGATTCGTCCTCGACATGAACGTTCGCACGGAGTGGGTCGAAGGCCTGCGCGCAGCAGGTCTCGAAGTGGTGCATTGGTCCGAGGTCGACGACATTCGCGCGACGGATTCCAGCATCCTCGCTTGGGCCAAGGAGCACGGCTACAGCATTATCACTCGTGATCTTGACTTCCCGCAGATCCTGGCCATTACTCAGGCGGCAGGACCGAGCGTGATCGTGCTTCGCACCCCGGGCAGCCGGCCAGGTCCATACGTCGCGCAGGTCGCCGCCGCCATAACCCGTCTGATGCCCTATCTCGAGGACGGCGCGATCGTATCGATAGACTCGTTTCGCCACCGGGTCCGCCTCCTGCCGCTCGGCCCTCGGTAGCCGTCCACGACGCCCTCTGTTCCGCGTACACTCGCGCCACGAATCTGGGCCAGGAGCTGGCAATGCCAGGGACCGTTCTCTACGAGCGCGACGGCCACGTCGCCACGATCACCTACAACCGCCCCGAGGCGCTCAACGCCATCAATGGCGAGTTGCGCGAAGACCTCAACGCCGCCTGGGTGCGCTTCCGGGACGACGAAGACGCCTGGGTCGCGATCGTGACTGGCGCCGGCCGCGCCTTCAGCGCCGGCGCTGACCTGCGCTCGAACGCCCGGCCGCAAGGAGCGACGCACTGGGAGACTCCGAGCATGACCTCGCTCGAAAGCGGCCTCGAGGTCTGGAAGCCCGTGATCGCCGCCGTGAACGGGTACTGCCTCGGCTTCGCGCTGACGCTCGCCGCCTCCTGTGATTTCGTCATCGCCAGCGAACGCGCCGAGTTCGGCTTTCCCGAGGTCCGCATCGGCGTGCCCACGATCCAGGGGGCCGTCCGCATGCCGAAGATGGTCGGCTGGCAGAACGCGATGGAGCTCCTTTTGCTGGGCGAGCGCATCGACGCGAAGCGCGCCCTCGAGATGGGCCTCTGCCGCCAGGTGGTGCCGCACGAGCGCCTGATGGAAGAGGCCAGGGCCCTGGCCGCGCGCCTCTGCAAGTCAGCGCCGCTCGCCGTCCGCGCGACGAAAGAGGTCGCCTGGCGCGGCCAGGACATGCCCTTCGTCGAGGCAATCCGCTTTGGCGAGACCATGCGCCGCGTCGCTAGCGCAACGGACGACGCGCGGGAGGGGATGGCCGCCGCGCGCGAACGCCGCGATCCCGAGTGGAGGGCAACATAGCCCTTTACCAAGCCGGCCGGACGGTGGTCACCACGTCCTGCCTTGCTTCCTCTCTCTTGCAACGCCCGAGAGCGGGCCGGAGCTGAGGGACGACGTGGAAATTCGATCATCAGCCTCAACAGAAGATTTCACGTACCCCGCAACTCGCCTACGATGAACGCGTGGAAATCACCTGGCTTGGTCGCACCTGCTTCCGGCTGAAGGGCCGCGAGGGCGCCGTCGTCACCGACCCCTGTCCCCCCGACAGTGGCTATCGCTTCCCCAGGCAGGTGGCCGACATCGTGACGCTCAGCCGCCGCGACGACCCGGGCTACAGCTTCGTTGCCGGCGTCGCCCCCGAGGCGATGGTCTTCGATGCGCCCGGCGAATACGAGCACGGCGGGATCCTCGTCACCGCCATCGCATCGAAGCTCCCCGACGGCGGCCGGAACATCATCTTCGTGATCGAAGTCGACGGCATCCGCATTGGCCATCTCGGGCGGCCGGCGGCCGTCAACCCGTCGAAGGTCGACGAGCTCAAGGATGTCGATGTGCTCCTGCTGCCCGTCGGTGGCGGCGGGTCGCTCTCCGGCGCGGCGGCGGCCGACGTGATGACGACCATCGACCCGAAGATCGCCATCCCGATGAACTTCAAGACGGCCGAGGAGACGCTCGACCTGGAGCCGCTCGACCGCTTCCTCAAGGAAACCGGCGCCAAGAACGAACCACAGCCGAAACTAACCGTGACGCGCTCCACGATCCCGGCGGAGCTGACCGTCATGCTCCTCCAGCCGCGCAGCTGATCGCTCCTCTTGCCTGGTCTCCAGAACGTGCGGCCCCTGGTCGAAGATCCTCGTATGAATCAACAGCAAGCTGCTGCTCGCACTGGCGAGCCTCCGCCCGGTGCGCCGGCGACAATCTTCAGCCGGGATGCCCGCAGGTCGATCCTCGCCGAGGCAACGTACGGTGGCCAGCAGGGCTTCAATTGCTGGCTCACGCTTGACACCGGCGCGGGTCCGCTCGAACCAGGACGGGACGTCATGATTGCCTGCGGGCCGATCGGCGAGCGGGTCGCCCTCCTGGCCCGCGTGCGCGACGTTGGTGACGGGCGCGCCGTCTTCGTGCGCCAGAGCCCCTGGCGGGCGGTCGACACCCGGTCCTTCCCCCGCTTCCCGACGAACGTGCCGGCGGTGCTGGTCGTTGGCGATGAGCGGATCAACGGCACCGTCGTCGATGTTTCGCTCGGCGGCATGGCGATCGAAGTCGAGCAGCCCATCGAGGCGGAATCGCTGGACGTGCGGATTGGCGAGGATGGAGAGCCGTCCCTGCTCCCGTGCCTTGTCGTCTCGAAACAGCAACGGCCGGATCGAACGGTGCTGCACGTGGAGTTCGGGATACTCGGCGACGAGGCGGCGGTATGCGTGGAACGGCTCGTCGCCGACGTGAGCGATGGGCATGAGCGCGAGCTTCTCGCCAGCTAACCGCGCGCCAGCCACTCCGCCGCGGACGGGGCCGCTTTCAACCCCGTTGCCAGCCTCACGCTCCGCAGCAGCGCTTGCTCGACCGCCCGTGCCACAAGCACGCCGGAGATGAGTGCGTCGTCCTCGCTCGGCTCAA
>JAKALX010000228.1 GCA_021823905.1 Chloroflexota bacterium
GAAGACCACCGCGATGGCTTCGCCATGGGATGTCGTCGTGCTCGGCCAGACGCTCTTCATCACCATGGCCGGCACACACCAGCTCTGGACGATGGACCTGCAGCACGGGACCGTCTCCGTCTTCGCCGGCACCAGCCGCGAGGGAATCGACGACGGCGATCGCCTCGGTGCGGCGACTCTTGCCCAACCCAGCGGCATCACAACGGACGGCCGCTACCTCTACTGGGTCGATCCGGAATCGAGCTCGGTGCGGCGCACGCTTGCCTCCGGCGGCGGGGACGTCGAGACGATCGTAGGCACCGGCCTGTTCGACTACGGCAACCAGGACGGCGCCGGGAAGAAGGCGAAGCTCCAGCACGCCCAGGGCATCGCGTACGCGAACGGCAAGCTCTACGTGAGCGACACCTACAACCACGAAATCCGGACGATCGACGCCGCCAGCTTCGCGGTGACCACCCTCTCGGGGAGCGAGCGCGGCTGGAGCGACGGCGCCGGCCAGGCGGCCCGGTTCGACGAGCCCGGCGGTCTGAGCGCCGCCAACGGCCGCCTGTATGTGGCCGACACCAACAACCATCTTGTGCGCGTCATCGACCCCCGGAGTGGTTCAGTCTCGACGCTCACACTTTCGAACCTCTCCGTCGCCACGCAGCTCTCGCCCGGGCGGAAGGCCACCGCCGGTCTCGCCCCGCAGGAGGTTGCGCCCGGCGCCACGAACCTGCGCCTCACCTTCCGCGCTCCCGACGGTTATCACCTCAACAACCAGGCCCCAAGCCGTGTGCTGCTCGCATCCTCGAACCCGGCCGTCGTTCAGTTGGGCGAGCAGTCGGTGTCCTGGTCGAGCGACGACCAGGAGGTGAGTGTCCCGGTGCCGGCGATGCTGAGCGAAGGCTCGGCGACCATCACCGCCACCGCCTCGGTCTATTTCTGCCGGTCGGGCGAGGAGGCGCTCTGCTTCATCCAGCAGGTCGAAATCACCCTCCCGCTGCAGGTTCGGGCCGGGGCGGCGGCGAGCGAGCCGGCGCTGCTCTACACGCTCCCGCGTTCCAGCGGTTAGCCAGGCAATCTTGACAGCCTTGCCGCCCTCCCTATCATGGCGATCCATTCTGGACACAGGAGGAGCGCACGTGGCGGTCCGCGGTTACGTCCTTATCGAAACCGACGTCGGCAAAGCCAAAGCGGTGGGCGCAGCCATCAGCGAGTTCACCTATCCCGGCGCGCGCGTCGTCGTCGTCGACACGGTCACCGGCCCGTATGACGTGATCGTGCAGCTCGAGGCCGAAGACCTGGACCGCCTCGGGAATGCGATCACCGACGCGGTCCAGAAGGTTTCCGGCGTCCAGCGAACGACCACCTGCCTGGCGGTTCGCCTGGCCTGATCCTTCGCCGTCACACTCGTTCCCCGGCGGGTTGTAAGCTGATTGAGTTCACTTCCCGCCGGGGTTTCCGTTTTTCATGACTCTCCCCGTCAGCTCGATGATCAGCGTCGAAGAGGCGCGTGATCGCATCCTCGCCTTCTTCTCCAGGCTCCAGCCAGAGCGGAAGCCGGCGCTCGACGCCCTCGGCCAGGTTCTCTGCGAGGACGTGGTCGCGCCCTTCGACATCCCCCCGCTCGACAACACCGCCATGGACGGCTACGCCGTGCGCGCCAAAGACACGGCCGGCACGAGCGAATCCAATCCACGCGAACTGCGCGTGGTCGCGGATCTTGCCGCCGGCTACATCCTCGAGACCGCGGTTGGGCCCGGCGAGGCGGTGCGCATCATGACCGGCGCGCCGATGCCGCCCGGCGCCGACGCCGTCGTCCCCTTCGAAGAGACCGATGAGCCGATGCGCGCCGTCGGCGAGGCGCCAACGAAAGGCGCAAGCGTCCGCGTCTTCAAGGCCGCCAACACCGGCGCGAACATCCGCTTCCGCGCGGAGGACGTGCAGCAGGGCAGCGTGGTCATTCCCGCCGGCCGCATGGTTCGCGCTTCGGAGGTCGGCGTGCTCGCGAGCCTGGGCCTGGAGAGCGTACGCGTTTACCGGCGGCCGGTCGTTGCCATCCTCTCCACCGGCGACGAGATCACCGAGCCGGGTCAACCGCTGCTTCCGGGCCGGATCTACGACGCCAACGCCCATTCCGTCGCCGGGCTGGTTCGAACGTACGGCGGCATCCCGAAGCTGCTCGGGATCGCGAAAGATACGGTTGAGGACCTGACCGCAAAGATCCGCGCCGGACTCGACGCCGACATGCTCGTGACGAGCGCCGGGGTCTCCCGCGGCGATTTCGACGTCGTCAAGGACGTGCTCGCCCGCGAGGGCGCGATCGACTTCTGGACGGTGCGGATGCGGCCGGGGAAGCCGCTCGCCTTCGGCGCGTTCAACGCCCCGGACCGCCGCAAAGTCCCGCACCTCGGACTTCCGGGGAACCCGGTCAGTTCGATGGTTTCGTTCGAACTCTTCGGCCGGCCGGCGATCTTCACCATGCTTGGCCGGTCTGACTGGGAGCGGCCGATCCTTCGCGCCATCACGCGCGACCGCGTGATCAACCCGGACGGCCGCCGCTTCTACGCCCGCTGCATCGTTTCGAAAGGCGACGATGGCCGCCTCTACGCCGACCTCACCGGCCCCCAGGGGAGCGGCATCCTCACGAGCATGAGCGCGGCCAACGCCCTCACCGTCATCCCCGAGAACCAGGCTGCCGCCGAACCGGGCGACGAGATCGACGTCATGCTCCTGGACGGATAGGGCCGCCTCTTCAGGCTCCGCCGCCGTTGGTTACACCTTGCAGCTCGCCGTCGTGGAGTTCGAGCACCCGGTCCGCGAGCGCGGCCATCGCCGGGTCGTGCGTCACCATGATGCCCAGCTTGCCGCGCCCCTTGACCTCGTCGATGAGCGACTGCACCACCTGCCGTCCGCGGATCGAATCCAGGCTCGCGGTCGGCTCGTCGACGAGCACGAGCTGCGGGTCGTTCATCAGCGCCCGGCCGATCGCCACGCGCTGGCGCTCGCCGCCCGAAAGCTGTGTAACGAGCGCGTCGGCGCGCTTCGTCAGGCCAAGCTCTTCCAGCAGTTGCGCCGCCCGCCGGGTTGCGTCTTTGCGCGAACCACCGGCGATGAACTGGATCAGCAACAGGTTCTCCCGGCCCGTCAGGTAGGAAACCAGGTTGTTCGCCTGGAACACGTAGCCGACCGACTCGCGGCGATACGCGGCGGCTTCACCACCGGTCAGGGCCCCGATTTCACGGCCGTTCACAAGGATCGAGCCCGCGCTCGGACGCAGCAGGCCCCCGAGCATCGCAAGGAGCGTCGTCTTGCCAGATCCACTGGGTCCCACGATCGCCGCGAACTCGCCCGAGTGGATGGTGAAGCTGACGTCGCACACCGCGTGAACAGCCTCGTCGCCGCTGCCGTAGGTCTTGCTCAGGTGGCTAACTTCGAGCGTAGCCGTCATCGCCGCCGCCTACTGCTGCTGCCCGAGGGCGATGATCGGGTCAACCGTGATCGCCTGGCGAGCCGAAAACACGGCGCCCACGAGTGCCGTCGCCACCATCGCAAGCGAGGTGACGACGAACGCACTGGCGGTGAAGGCAATCGGCACCTGTGCGGGAAGCTGCTGCAGCAGTCTGTTCGTCAGCCAGGCCAATGGCACGGCGAGCGCCACGCCGCCGAGCGCAAGCGCCAGGACCTGAACCACGATCTGCCGGACAACGAAGGCGGAGCTCGCTCCAACCGCTTTGAGCACGCCAATCTGGGGCACCTTCTGCAGCGTGAGAACGTAGAAGAACACCCCGATGATGAGTGCGCCAATCAGATAGCCGAAGAACATGAGGGCATCCACGGTTCCCTGCTGCGCGCTCACACCCTCGATGTTGTTGAACGCCGTGTCCTTCGAAACGATCGTCACACCAGCGGCCGATCGCCCCGCAAGCCCGCTGCCCTTGAGGATCATGATGCTCGCCACTGGATCAGCCGGTTCGTTGCCCCCGTACTTCATCTGCTGCCAGGTCGTGCGTAATGCGTAGATTGTCGGCTGGAAAAAGAACGCGCCCTGATCGACCTCGCCAACGATTCGGAAGTTACCGTTGGACAGGCGGTACGCCAGGTTCACGGTGTCGCCGACCTTCAAGCCGGTGGCCTTGAGGAACGTCCGGTCCGCCAGGATCGCCTGCCCATCGCCTGGTTCGAGGTTCCGCCCGGAAATCACGGCGGGCTGGCCGAGGCCCCCCAGGTCGAACCCGATCAGCGCCGCCGACTTCGCGCGCGAGCTGACGGAGCCGTCAGGCCGCCGGATGTTCACGCCGTAGTAGCCAAGCGGCGCCGACGCTGTCACTCCCGGGAGCTTCGCGACTTCGTCCACCGTGTTCGCGCCAAGCTCGGAACGGATGACGCTCAGATTCGACGTCTCCGAGTAGGCGACGGCATCGGCGTTCCAGTTCTTGAGGGCGCGCCCCGACAGCTCGTTCAAGCCGATTCCGAGGCCATTCACCATGAGCACCAGATAGGTGATGAGCGTCACGATCAGCCCGATCAGGCCGAACTGCAGCCGTCTTCTCCGAATCTCAATCAGGCCAAGCATTCGTGGTTCCCTCGCCGCACCGGCTGTGAGTCGCATGGTCTCGAACGTAGCAATAGGGTCTCGGCCGAGCAATTCGGTCCGGCAGCGACACAGCGCTCCGCATTCTCGCGCCCAATGCGAGCCGATGCTACATTCGTGGCTGATCCAACCCGCGCACGAGGCCACGCCGAGACCGCCCGGCGCGTTCCCAAGGTACCTGTCTCCCGGCCGGGATTGATGAGGCGAAGCGAATGGCTGATCAGATGACCGCCGAGCAGAAGCTCGCGCAACTCGAGCACCTCAAGGCGGCGTTTGCCCAGGGGGGCGGCCCAAAGCGCGTTGAGGCCCAGCACGCCCGCGGCAAGCTCACCGCCCGCGAGCGCATCGACCTCCTGCTCGACCCCGGCAGCTTCGACGAGCTCGACGCACTCGTCCGGCCGCGCGGGTCCGCCGCCGGGGCCGAGACGGCCGAGGCCGTCGTCACCGGCTGGGGCAAGGTCGAAGGCCGCCCTGTCTACGTCTTCTCCTACGACTTCACGCTCTACGGCGGTTCGCTCAGCGAAGCCGTCGCCGAAAAGATCCTCAAGGTCATGGACCTCGCGATGATGACCGGCGCCCCGCTCGTGGGCATCCAGGACTCCGGCGGGGCGCGCATCCAGGACGGCCCCGAGAGCCTCCGCGGTTTCGGCGAGATCTTTGCGATGAACACCCTCGCCAGCGGCGTCATTCCCCAGATCAGCGTGATCATGGGCCCCTCGGCCGGGGGCGCCGTATACAGCCCCGCCATCACCGACTTCTGCTTCATGACCGAGGGCAGCGGCCAGATGTACATCACCGGCCCGGACGTCATCCGGGCCGTCACCGGCGAAGAGGTGACGCACGAAGAGCTCGGCGGCGCCGACGCCCACGCCACCCGCTCCGGTGTAGCCCACTTCGCCGTCGCCGGCGAGGAAGAGACCCTCACCGAAGTCCGCCGGCTGCTTTCGTTCTTCCCTTCGAACAACGCCGAAGACCCGCCCGCGCACCCGACCAATGACGACCCGGAACGTTCCGAGGACGACCTCCTTTCCATCGTCCCGGCCGAGCCGAACCGCCCCTACGACGTGCGCGAGGTGATCGACCGCATCGTTGACGACGGCGACTTCATGGAGGTCCACGAGCTTTTCGCGCCGAACATCGTCGTCGGCTTCGGCCGCATGGGTGGCCGCAGCGTCGGCTTCGTCGCGAATCAGCCGATGCACCTCGCCGGCTCGCTCGACATCAACGCCGCACGCAAGTCGGCGCGCTTCGTGCGCTTCTGCGACTGCTTCAACATCCCGCTGATCACGCTCGTCGACGTGCCGGGCTACCTCCCGGGCATCAGCCAGGAGTACGGCGGCATCATCACCCACGGCGCGAAGCTGCTCTTCGCCTACAGCGAGGCCACCGTACCGAAGATCGCAGTCCTCCTGCGCAAGGCCTATGGCGGCGCGTATCTCGTTATGTCCAGCAAACACCTTCGCGGCGACATGAACTTCGCCTGGCCCACCGGCGAAGTCGCGGTCATGGGACCGGACGGCGCGGTGAACATCGTCTACCGCGAGGAGATGGCGAAGGCCGCGGACCCCGAAGCGCGCCGCAAGGAGCTGGTCGAGGAGTACCGGGAGAAGTTCGCGAGCCCATACGTGACCGCCGGCCGAGGCTTCCTAGACGACGTGATCGACCCCCGGCGCACCCGCGCGAAAATCATCCGCGCCCTCGAGATGCTCCAGAACAAGGCCGACCGCAACCCGCCGAAGAAGCACGGGAACATCCCGCTCTAGCGATTCACGATTTTCGATTCACGATTTCC
>JAKALX010000229.1 GCA_021823905.1 Chloroflexota bacterium
AGTTGCCGGTAAATATCATCAGGTCGGCCCAGGAGATCTTCCGGCCGTACTTCTGTTTGATTGGCCACAGCAGCCTCCGCGCTTTGTCGAGGTTCACGTTGTCGGGCCAGCTGTTGAGCGGCGCAAAGCGTTGCGCCCCACGGCTGCTCCCACCGCGGCCGTCGCTGATGCGGTAGGTGCCGGCGCTGTGCCACGCCATCCGAATCATCAGCGGACCATAGTGGCCGAAGTCGGCCGGCCACCAGTCTTGCGACGTCGTCAGGACCTCCACGACATCGTTCTTGAGGGCGTCCAGGTCGAGTGTCTTGAATTCCGCCGCGTAATCGGAATTTCCGCCCATGGGATCTGACAGGGGACAGTTCTGATGGAGAACCGTCAAGTCCAGCTGATTCGGCCACCAATCCTGATTCGACCTGCGCATTTCGTTTCTCCTTGTGGCTATGCCACGCGGCGGGACGAGCGCCGCGCCTCGGCATCATTCAACGTCTCGACGCCGTGGCCCTGCGGGGCCCTAAGACTCGATCTGAACCTAAGGGGACCTACAAGCAGACGTGGCGTCGACTCCCGATGTTAGCAGGAACTTCCGCCAAAGAGATTCTTTTCGTGAAGCGCAAAAAAGGGGACGCCAATTGGCGCCCCTCCGCTACGGCAAAGCTGCGTGAAGTTACGCCGCACGCGGCCCGTTAGCGTCGAGTGCCTTGATCTGTTCGCGCAGGCGCCGGATTCGGCGTAGCCGGTAGCTTGAGATGACGAGCGTCGCCTCGTCGAGGAGGACGGGGCCGCCGCAGCGGGTGCAGTGAACGGGAGCGGCCGGATCCGCGGGCGCCTCGCGTGGCTGGCTGGGCGTGAAGCCCGCCTCGGTCACCGGCGCGCCGCTCGCTCCAACCCAGCGTCCGCTCACGTGCCCGCAGTGCAGGCACTTCACGTCGCCCGTTACAAGCATGGCGGCACCTCCGGGTGAAGTGCTCGAAGTATCGCCACGACGTATGCCCGCGCTTTATCGGGGGATACCCTCGGCGAGCGTCGCCATTCCCCGCTGATTCGTCCCGCAACTGCCTGATTGCGCGGCGGCGCTTCTCGTCGCGCCCCGTCAGCCGGCCTCGACACCCGATCGCGCCGCGACCCGCCGCACGTCCTCCGGGTCGATCCCGGGGCTCACCGCCGCGACCCAGAGGCTGAGGTCGAGCAGATCCTCGTCGATCTCCTCCTCGGGCGGCCGCGGCTCCCAGCGCTCCCAGAGCCCATAGACCGTCGCCGCCGACGGGCGCCCCCGTCCGAGGTCGGCAAGCTCGAGTGCGGACCAGTGGCCGTGCGCCGATCGCCAGTAGCGGCGGCCCGAGCGGATGCCCGCCGCCGCTTCGATCGCCTCCGCGACCTCCGGCCGCACGTCGAGCTCCTGCTCCACCAGGAGCGGATCGGGCCGAACGGCGGCCAGGCCTATCGCCGGCGACTCTTGCAGGCGGAGCGTCCAGCCCTCCGTCGGCGCTGTTCGCGTTGGCAGCCGCGCAGGCCCCGCTGCCGAGTGGATCGACGGGCCCAGCGTTCGGTCGAGGAACTCCACGATCCGCGCGACGACTTCCGGCCCGCGGTCGTCCTGGATGAAATGGTCGGCGCCTTCGAGCGGGAACGGTCCCTCCGCGTGGGGGATGAGCTCTTTCAGCCGGTCGGCGTAGCTCTTCCCAAAGACGCTGTCCTCGGTCGCCCAGAGCAGCAGCGTCGGCGCCGCGCCAATCTCCGGCAGCCGAGTCTGCAGTTGTGTCATGTCGTCCCAGCCCCGGTCTCCCTCGCGCATCGGGATCGTGCGTGGCCAGGTGAGCACAACGTGGTCCGAGCCCGGCTCGTCGAACACGTGGTGATACGCGCGTCCTTCCACCTCGCTCAAACCGCGCCGAGAGATGGTCGAAGGGCCGTGCTGTGAGAGCACCTTCAGCCGGCTCATGAAGAACTGCCCGATGAGCGGCGCGTGCCAGGTCGTCCAGGGCCGCGGCGACGAATGGAAGCGGCCGACGTTCCCGGTGAAGGCCCACGTGCTCATCAGGACGAGTCCCGCCATGCGCTCGCGCCGCTGGAGCGCGGCGCCGAGCCCCTGGGGCCCGCCCCAGTCCTGGCCAACGACCACGAAGCCGTACAGGCCGAACTGGTCAACAAACGACACGAGATCGGCGATGTGGTGCGCGAGCGTGAGCGCTGAGTCGATGCGCGGGTGGTCGGAATAACCGCAACCGACCCAGTCGGGCGCGATCGCGCGGTAACCGGCCGCCGCCAGCGGCCCCAGGAATTCGCGGTAGAGGAACCCCCAGGTCGGGTTCCCTGAAAGCAGCAAGACCGGCCGCCCGGTAGCCGGCCCCGCCTCGACGTACGCCATCGCGCGGCCGTTTACGACGACCGAATGCTGAGGCCAGGGGAAGACCTCCTCCAGCCAGGCCGGCTTCGCGCGCAGTTCGCGTTCGCTCATCGGGGCGCCTCCGTTCGTGCCGCGTTTTTGTCGCAGCCACGGTAGGCCGGGCGGACCGTCGAAACAATTGCTGGACCGTGGCCGCGGGGAGAATCAGACCCGTTCGATCACCGCGGCGATGCCCTGGCCCCCGCCGATGCACATCGTTTCCAGCGCGAACTGCGCGTTCCGCCGCTCCATCTCGTGCAACATCGTCGCCATGATCCGCACGCCGGTCGCTCCGACCGGATGCCCGATCGAAATTCCCGAGCCGTTGACGTTCGTGCGGTCGAAGTCGCGCTCTTTGAAGCCCCACTCGCGCGTGCAGGCTAGGACCTGCGCAGCGAACGCCTCGTTTAGCTCGATCAGGTCTATGTCCGCCAGCTCGAGCCCGGCCCGTGCCAGCGCCTTCTTCGTCGCGGGAACGGGTCCGATCCCCATGTACGCCGGGTGGACGCCCGCCGTGGCCCACGAGCGCAGCTTGCCCATCGGCTTCAGGCCCAGCTCCGCCGCCTTTTCCGGCGAGGTGACGACGCAGCAGGCCGCGGCGTCGTTCTCGCCGCTGCTGTTGCCTGCCGTGACCGTCGCCTCCGGATCCTGCTTGATCCGAACCGGCCGGAGCGACGCGAGCTTCTCCAGCGTGGTGTCCGCGCGTGGGTGCTCGTCGCGCGCGAAGATCGTGCCTTCGCCGCGCGGCGAAGGCACCGGGACCGGCACCGTCTCCGCCTCGAAGCGGCCCTGCTCCCATGCGGCGACCGCGCGCTGGTGGGAACGCAGCGAGTATTCGTCCTGCTCCTCGCGCGGGATGCTGTACTGCCGGCGCAGGTTCTCGGCCGTCTCGAGCATCCCGCCTTCGACCGGGTATCGGAATGTGCCGGCGGTTACGCGCCCGCGGTCGAGGCGGTCCATCATCTTCACTTCACCACGGTTCGGCCCCCAGCGGAGCGCCGTCGTGTAGTGCTCCGCGCTGCTCATGCTCTCCACGCCGCCCGCGAGCACAACGTCCGCGACGCCCGTCTGCACCTCCATCGCCGCGAGGCAGATCGCCTGGAGCCCCGAGCCGCAACGGCGGTCGAGTTGCAGGCCGGGGATATCGATCGGCAGACCCGCATGAAGCACCGCCAGGCGGCCCATCGCCGGCGTTTCGCCGTTCGGATAGCAGTGCCCGAAGATCGAGTCGTCGATGAGCGCGGGGTCGAGCCCCGTTCGCTCCATGACCGCTGACACAACGAGCGCCGCCAGCGTCTCCGCGTCGACGGTTCGAAGCGCTCCGCCCATTCGGCCAACCGGCGTGCGCACCGGGGAACAGATCACCGCGTCTCGCATGGTCCAGTCCTCCCTGCCTGTCCCCGCGAAACAGCAATCCAGTTCGCCCTCGGGACGGCCCAATCATCTCACGGGCCATGCGCCGCGCAAGGACGTTGATCCGAAGGCCCGACCCTATAGCCGCTCGACCGACTCCAGCGGCGGTTTCGCCGGGTCGACCAGGTAGCGAATCACCGGCATCGTCACGTCGGCGACCGCGAACGACGCGGAGACCGGGTGAACCGGCCGCGCTCCCGCGAGCTGCCATGCGTCCGCGTCGAAAGAGCCGAGTTGCGGCTTCCCGCGGTCGGCGCTGCGGAAGGCGTACTCCGGATCGACCTGGATCAGCCGCGGCAATGTGCTGCCGCCGCGTACGACCTGCGCCGTATTCAAGCTCGCGAGATACTGCAGGTCGTTGCCGCTCACCGGCTCCGGGTTCAGCAGCGTCATGTCCAGGATCGTCTTCGAAACCGCGCGAACCTCTGCGTGAATTCGGTCATAGCGTTTCGCCAGCGTCACCTCGGCGAGTTGGAGCGGGTAGCCCCAGCGTTCGCCGAGCGCCTTCAGCGCGGCCGGGGAATCGCAGTACCCGCGCGCGAGGAATCCCCGCGGGCGGGCGCCCGAGCGGCAGCCGACGCGCGTTTCGGCCAGCACGAACGGCCCCACCGGGCTTTCGGGGAAGCGCGTCACCGTGAACACGAGCGTCGGCGGGATTGTTGGGTGCAGCGCCGGCGGCAACAGCGACGTCATCGCCTCGTCGCCGATCTCGAACATGATCTGGAGAATCTGCGCGCCCGGCAGATCCCACTGGGCGGCGTCCAGCGCGCTCACCAGGGGCGCCGCGCCAACCAGCGCGGACAGGTTTCGCGTACCAGTGAGCGGCATCAGGCGCCTCCTCCGACCGCAACCGGCTCAGGCTTCGCGGCGAACTTCGGCATCACTTCTTTCGCGAACAGGCGCAGGCTGGCCAGCACCTCTTCCTGCGGCACGGTCTCGATCGCGTTGAGGAGGAAGTTGATCCGGTCGACTCCCACCGCCTCCCACTTCCGGACGACTTCGGCGATCCGGTCCGGGTTGCCGATCGCGAGCCCCTCCGGGATCTGGCCTTCCGGTGCGCTCGTCGCTTCGCGGCGCAGCGCCGGCAACAGCCCGAGGTTCGGGTACGACCGCGTCGGATACGCCTGGCGCGCCGCGAGAAGCTGCTCGGCCAGGTAGTTGAACGTGCCCGCGAGCCGCTGGCCCGTCCGCGCCCCGTATTCGTTGTCTTCGTGGCAGAAGAGGAAGTTGACCGTGTTGACCTGCTCGTTCACGAACGAGCCCACCGGGTCGCAATACTTGATCCGCCGCCGGTACTCCGCGATCTTCTTCTCCTGCTCGGCAAAGCCGCCAAAGGTGAGGCCAAGGCTGCCCATACCCCGGTCCGCGGCGTCGAGTTCGGTGCCGGGGCTGGTGACCGCGACCCACATCGGGGGGTGTGGCTTCTGGTACGGTTTCGGCAGGATCGCCCGCTGCGGCATGCTGAACGCGCGCCCCTCGTAGCGGAAGCGCTCCTGCGTCCACATCTTCGGGATGATCCGCGTCCATTCGTCCCACGTCTTCTTCGTCTCGTCCGGATCCGCGCCAAAGCCGCCAAGCTCGGTCCAGGTGGCCGAACGGCCCGTGCCGAACTCCAGCCGCCCGCCAGAGACGATGTCCATCGTCGCCGCAACCTCGGCCGCCTTGATCGGGTTATTGAATTGCGGCACGCAGACGACGATGCCCCGCCCGATGCGGATGTTCTTCGTCTGCATCGCGCACGCCGTCAGGAACACTTCCGGCGCCGAGCAGTGCGAGTACTCCTCCAGGAAGTGATGCTCGACCGCCCAGACCTGGTCGAAGCCAAGCTCGTCGGCGAGGCGTACCTGCTCCAGGCAATTCTGGTAGACCTTGTACTCGGTTTCGGCCTCCCAGGGCCGCGGCACGGATATCTCGAAGAAGAGGCCGAATTTCATGTTGAGGCTCCCGATCGCACATTGGCGATGTGGGAATCTAGCACGCCGGGCCGTGCCTCGAATAGGACCACCAAAGATTTCCGATTATGACGCCCATTTTCCTGCGCAGCGGCGACGCTGCTACGAGCGCGCCGGTCCCACCGCCGCGTTGCAGCATCCGCTACCGCGGAGGATGATTCCCTCGCTATGGCGACTTTCACGGCCACCGCGCCGGTTGAACCCGAAAAAACGACCTTCCTGCACGACCGCGCCAGCCTCCCCGCCGCTCCGGCCCGGAGCCTCAGGGATGTGGCCCTCGGCCTGGCGCCGCTCCTCAGCCTCGTGCTCCTCGCCGCCGGCGCCGAAGCGCTCGCGTTCACCACGCGCGCGGCCTGGGCCGGCCATCGCGACTGGGTCGTGCCCGTCACGACACCCATCTGGGTGGTCGGCGCCGTAACGCTCGGGGCGATGCTCTGGCGCCAGAAGTGGCAGTTTGCGGCCGCCGCGCTCGCTTTCCTCGCCGTCGGCCTCGCCCTCACCGTTCTCAACATCGTGCGCGCCCAAAACGTCGACGGCGCCGACCACCTGCGCGATTTCTACGCAATCTCCTCCGCTGTCATGTACGGCTGCGCG
>JAKALX010000230.1 GCA_021823905.1 Chloroflexota bacterium
GCCGTTCGACTTCGCCGCGCGGCTTCGAGGCGTTGTCGCACACTACGGGCTCCAGAAACCGGCCGTGATGGGTTCGGGGTCGGTGCCCCTCCTCGGCGAGGAAGAGTTCCGGCTCATCGTCGAGCAACTCGACTCGCGCGACGCCAGGTTCACAACCAACAACTTCTTCTCCGCCGACCTCACCGCCTGGACGCCCGGCGAGGCGATCGAACGGTGCGGCGAGATTGGCCGCGACAACGTGCTGCCCCGGCGCCTTCGCGACGACGCCGGGCTCGCTCCCGTCATCCTTCCGCGCACCACGGCGACGCAGTTTGACCTCGACACGCCGTCCGATCTGGCGGTCCTCGCGCTGACGGAGCGCTTGCCGCACGAGCTCGCGGCTTCGGCTGGCGCCGCCGCAAGCCTGGCCCAACGCTATCGCGGCCTGATGCCCCTACTCTGCGACCGGACGGCCGAGATCGTCGTCGCCGGGCGGGTTGGCGCGATGACCTGGCAGTACCTGGAGCGCGAGACCGCCTGCCGCGTCCGCATGCTCAGCGAGGAACGCGGCCTCGCCACCGCGCCCGCCGGCCACCGGCCACGGTCGGCGCTCGGCTTCCTGCTCGAGGAGGTGGGCGTCGAACGGTTTTTCGCACGCATGGCCGAGCTCGGAGACGCACTTGTCCTCGACACACGGGTCCTCGAATCGCACATGGGCCTCTCGCCGTCTCGCGAGGACCGGTTCCAGAGCGACCTGTTCGCCTGGGAGCGGATCGACGACCCGTTCCTTCGGCGCCTGACGCGCGGGGCGGCGGAAGCGCCGATCCCCGTGCTCCTCGGGGGCCACTCCCTCGTCTCGGGCGGGCTGATGGCGCTGAACGATGCTGCCTGGCGAGAGAACGACCGGCGCCTCGGGCCCGCGTAGCGGCCAACCCGGCCGCCATCCCGACGCTCCGGTTCAGACCGCGCCCGGCGCCTTGCCAGATCCCGTCGCCATCGGTGAGCCGGGCGCCCGCCGCAGGACGTAGGTGCGCACTTCCCAGCGCCCGCCATGGAACCGGATGTGCTGCGCAATCGGCCGCCGGGCCTCGGCGCCCAGCCGCCAGAGCTTGTCTGCGAGCTCCCGGTCGTAGTGCCAGCGGGTCTCAACGACCTCGAAACCAAGCGCGAAATACGCCCGGTGGGCATGCTCAGCGAAGGTGTTCGAGCTCAAGACGAACGGCCGCCCCGGATAGTGCGGCTCGAGCCACTCTATGAGCGCCGCGAGCATCCGCCGGCAAACGCCCCGGCCTTCGTGCTCCGGTGGCACGTGCACCCCCCAGATGTAGAGCCCTGAAATGTCGCGAAGATTCACCGACACGCGGCCGACAGCCTTTTCCCCTTCTACCGCGACGAAATGGCGGTGCGGCCCGGGGTCCCGGCTCCAGGCGAGCGTTGCCGCGGCACGCTCGGGATCGCGCAGATGCCCCATGTCGAACGCGTGGTACGGAAAGCCATGCTGCCGCCAGTCGCCCATCTGGCGAACAAGCGCAGCGTCCCACCGGCGGAGCGCCAGCCCGTGGCCCGCGATCTCGTGCGGGTAGTCGAGCAGCGGCGGATCGATGGGACGGGTGGTCGCGTGCATCGTGGCTGCACGATACCACCAGGAGAGCCGCTCCTGTGAGCCCTTGCTTACAACTGTTGAGCGCCGGGCCGAACGCGCGCCCGAAACCGGTTGACTGCCTCTTGGAACTCCTCGACACCGAGCGCGTGGGCGAGACCGGCGTAGACGGCGGCGCCCGCGATCGTCCCCGCAATAGCGATGATGGCCTCGCTTTGCCGGCCATGGTGGCCCACGGGGAGGAACGCAATCGCCAGGAAGAACGCCATGGCCGCGCCGCAGAAGGTGAACACCGCGATCGCATTGAGGTCCTCGACGGCTCGCGCCCCGGTCCGCCGGACGTAGAGAGCGTAGAGGAGCGTCCACTCCAGCCACGATGAGACGGAAACGGAGAACGCGAGGCCCTCGTGCTCGAAATTCTTCCAGAGCAGTGCGCTCAACACGAGGTTCATGCACACCGCCAGCACCGCGAGCACAACCGGGGTGCGGGTGTCGCCGAGCGCGTAGAAGCCACGCGAATGAATCTCGATCCCCGCCTGGGGAACGATGCCAAGGCAGTAGAAGCCGAGCGCCGAGGCGGTCATGACCGCGTCCGCATCCGTGAACTTACCGCGTTCGAAGAGGACGACGACGGCGGGAAACCGAAGCATGGCAAGGCCAATCGCCGCCGGGATCGTGAGGAACATGATGATGCGCAGCACCCGCGAGACCGTGTCGCGGAGCGCGTCCAGATCCTCCTCCGCCACGTGGTCGGCCAGGCGGGGAAAGACCGCCGTCGAAAGCGCCATGCCAAAGAGCGCCGTGGGAAGGGTCGCCACAATCCAGGCGTAGTTGAGGTTCGCAATCGCGCCACCGCCGACCTTGGAGGCGAAGAAGATCGTGACGAAGAAGTTGAGCTGTGCGGCCGCCAGTCCAATCACCCGGGGCCCCATCAGGCGGCCCACCTCTCGGACCGCCGAGTTCCGCCAGTCGAAGGTGAGGCGATAGCGCATGCGCTCCCTGAACAGGCCGGGAACCTGCACCAGGAGGTGCAGCCCAGCGCCCGCGATAACGCCCAGCGAGAGCCCTGTGACGCCAAGCGGTCCCGCCAGGAAGAGCGCGCCGACGATGATCGCGACGTTGTAGAGCATCGGCGCGAGGGCCGGGAGAAAGAATCGCTGGCGGGCGTTGAGAATGCCCGTGAGCATCCCGCTGACGGAGAACAGAAGCGGCGAAAGCAGCATCAACCGGGTTAGGAAGATCGCGCGCCCCATCCGCTCAAGTCCGGGCGCGGTGAGCGGGACCAGCCACGGCGCGAACACGAATGCGACGACACAGATCGCGGCCGTGGCGGCGGTGACCAGGTTGAGGACGTTGCTTGCCAGATCCCAGGCACGATCGGGACTTTCGCGGCGGTAGATCCGGGCGAAGACGGGGATAAACGCGCTCCCGAGGGTCGCGCCGGCGAGCACCTGGAAGATCAGGTCGGGCACCTTGAAGGCGACCTGATAGGCGTCCATCTCGGGCGAGGCCCCGAACGCGCGAGCGATGACGGCAGTGCGAACGACGCCAAGCACGCGCGAGCCGAGAAAGCCAAACGCCACGATCGCGAAGGCGAGTGCGAGCCCACCACGGGCAACTGGTGCAGGCTCGGGGGGGGACGCGGCAGCTTCCGCCATCGCCGCAATGGTAGAGGTTCGGAGGCGTGCGGTCGCCGGGCTGGCGCCGGACCGCCGGCGGCGGCGACAATGCGTCCATGGAGATGCCGGTCGTTCACGTCTACTGCGACGGCGCGTGCTCGCCCAATCCCGGCTGGGGAGGCTGGGGCGCGTTGCTCGTCTCCCCCGCCCACAACGTCACCCGCGAGCTTTTCGGCGCCGAGCCAGACACCACGAACAACCGCATGGAGCTCACCGGCGCGATTTCCGCCCTTCAGGCGCTCAAGACGCCCTGCCAGGTTCTCCTTCACACCGACTCGCAGTACGTCCGGAACGCCTTCGCTCAAGGCTGGATCGCGAAGTGGCAGAACAACAGCTGGCTCACGTCGGCGAAGAAGCCGGTCCTCAACCAGGACCTCTGGCAGGAGCTGATTCGCCTCAGCAGTGTCCACACGATCGAGTGGGTCTGGGTCAAGGGCCACGCCCTGAACGAGAATCACAACCGCTGCGACGCCCTCGCGGTTGCGGCACGGGAAGCGCTGGCGAAGTCAGCATCGGCGAAGGCGTGACAACCAGAAATCGAAACCGGATCGGCGGAGGCCCGTTGCCCGGCCGCTGAGAATCGTTCTCTTCTCCGCAGAATCAGGGAAGTGGAAGACTCAGGAGGCAGTCGCGAAATGCTCTGGCGCCGCGGTGTCGAACCGCAGGCGAAGGAGCTGGGACGGGCGAAGTGCCAGCAGGTTCGTGGTCTCGCCCTCCCGGTTGCAGAACTCGACCGCGAACGCCTCGCCGTCGTTGAAAACCTCAACCACCGTGCCCACGTCACCGCGCGAGCGCCCTTCCGACGGAACATCCTCGGTCAAGGCAACAACATCAAGCAGTCGGATCTGGCCAGACATGCCGGGAGTCCTTTCGGCTGAGGATACAAGATCTGGAATGGTCGAACCGTGGTAGCAGAGACTCGGTCGCCAGCGCCCCATGCCTCCGCGTGTCGCTGACGCTTCCACGTACCGTTCAAGCCAGCTTCATCGCCGCCCAAAGCGAACTGTTTGAATCTGCCAGGGCCGCAGCGGGAACTCCCATGCGCCGCCCGCGCGTTCCGGTAGGCCGGCGTGGCGCTCCAGGAGATCAACCAGGCTCGCTCCATCCCCCGCCGCCGGCGCCGCGACCGATGCCTTCACCGGGACTGACGACGCGTTGTAGACGCGCAGAACCGGGGCGCCGTCGGCTTCGCTGCGGTGGAACGCCGAGGGAACCACGCGGGGATCGGCGATCGTGGCGAGTGGGATCGCGGCGCCGGCCGAACCCTCGTGGCCGTTGGTCGCCCAGGCGAGGGGCGGATATGCGAACCCGTGCGAGAGCGGCTGAATCCCGGCCTCGCTCCACGAGCCGCGGTACGTGGTGAGCGCGTACTCGAACATGTGCTCACCGGGTAGCTGGCTGTCCTCGGTCGCGATCGACGGGCCGGCGCCGCCGCGACGAGAGACGAGATCGGTGCGCGAAAGCCAGCCGACGCAGCGGAGCAGCGTCAGCGCGTACGCCTGGGCCCCGTCGCGGCGCGTCACGACCTCGCCTTCCTGGAGTCCGCGGTTGAAGACCGCCACTCCTGTATCGCCCGATTCGAACGCCGCGAACGTCTTCTGCGGGAACGTTGCCGGAGGCTGCTCGTCGCTCGTTCCGTTCCAGGGCTGGACGGCCAGCGACCGCTCCGCGACGTGGAATTGGTTCTCGGTCAGCACGGAGGCCACCGCGAACGGCAAGGGGAAGAGCGCCCGCAGACGGTGGTCTTCGGCAGTGTTGTCGACAGTTACGCGGAAGTCGACGCGTGGCAACCCTGTCCAGAGCGTCACCTCCGTAAGGATCGGGACGAGGACACGAGCCTTCCGAGATCGGCGTTTCCGGCTCGCTGATAGACTCGCCGGCACTTCGAGCACGGTGAGGTACCGCAACGTCGCCGACACCGCGTCTGAACGCACGCCGACCACCTGGCAGGTGAGCGGTTCCAGCACCGCATCCGGCAGGATGTCGGCGTTGTACTCGTCGCCGCGGTCGCCTTCGTCCACGAACAGGTTCACGTTGTCGAGGTCGACCCCGTTCTGCCAGTCGCGAACATGCAGCCGTCCGCGGCGAAGGCGCACCTCGTAAAAGCGGTTCGCGATGCTGTTCGGGGTGACGGCGATGTCGGTATCCGGAGCTGGTTCCGAGCCGGGAACGAGGAGATCGACACCGATCGTGTCGGAAGCAGGGACAACGGCGCGGAGCAGCTGCCGGCCGGAGCGCACCACGCGGACCTCGGCCGAATCAGCCAGGGAATTCGCGGCAACGTTGCGGACCTCGGCGCGCACCACCTCCGAATCAACCACGTTCAGGTCGTCGCCGACCGTGGTGCGAACAGAAAGGCGCCGGTCCTTCAGCTCCCAGTCCATCGCCTCGACGTAGTGGGCGTCCCAGCGGTCCTCGCGGATGAAATCGAGGTGGCGCGTCGCACCCCACGGCGAAAGCTCGCCGTTCTCGTAGAGCGTCTCGGGCGGGGAGATCGGCGAGAGCGCGACCGGCGCTTCCGTGCCGTCGGGCAACCGCAGCGTTTCGGCGGCGAACGTGTCCGGGACCTCGCATTCGAGGACGACCGGCGCATGCGGAACCGGCCGGAACATGGCGACTCCACCCCCGGCGGGGACATCCAGCCGCCGCACGAGATGGCCCATCGACTCACGGGCGACTTCGTTCGCGAGCTGCTCGGCGCGGTCGTAGCGAGGGAACATCTCGCGGTGCGTCTGGTCGACGCTGCAGCCGCAGATGGAATCGTGCGGCGAGTTCTCGAGCTGAACTCGCCAGGCGTGGCGGAGGGCAGGAAGCGCATCCGCGCCATGGTGCAGCCAGGAGAGGAGCTCGAGCGGCTCGGCGTAGCGTTCGAGCGCGCGTGCGACCTCGAAGTCGCGCTGCTTGATGTTTCCCCGAGCGGAGAGGACCCCAACGAGGACATTGGAACGATCCGGCGAGCGCAGCTCGCCATGGTGGACGAATTCGTCGATTCCCGCGTCGAGGCGGGCACGCTCGTACTCGGCGAGCGTGGCGAGGCGGCCGTCCTAGCCCCGC
>JAKALX010000231.1 GCA_021823905.1 Chloroflexota bacterium
CCATTCGATCCGCACATACAGTCGGTCGCCGTCCGAGACCGCGGCCACCTTGGCAGAGGACGTGGAAGCGTAGGCACGCTTCGCCCATGCCTCACGGATGTACGCCGTCGGCTGCGCGGCGGCTGGAATCGCCGAGAGCGACACTCTCTCGCTAGATACGCTGCCCCAACCGGCGGACACCGGATCTTCCAGCGCGGAAGCGGAAGGAACCTTCGCGACCTTCATCGTTATCCCTCGTTCACTTTCTCGAAGTCGCACCGCACCCAGCGGTCGCAGGGGATGGGCTGCCACTCGGCGCCCAGGTGTTGCAGATGCCCGTAGCCGCCGGCGAAGCCGATCCACTTCACCATTCCCGGCTCGATCTCGTTCGCGCCGCTCCAGTTCTTGTACTGGAACCCGGCCCAGCCGTTGTACGAGACGATCTGCCCGGGCTTCACCGAGGGCGACACCTTCACGCGCACCAGGAACGAGCTGACGTCGTTGTAGACCTTGATCAGGTCGTCGTCCTTCACGCCATGCGAGGCGGCATCCTGCGGCCCGACCTCGACGAACGGCTCGCCACGGTGGGTGCCGAGGATCACGTTGTTGGCCTGGTTCATCGTGTGGATGCTCCAGCGGTTGTGCCCCGACGTGAGGCCCATCGGGTAGTTACCGCCCATATCCGGGTTCGGCTTCCATACCGGGAGCTCTTCGCCGGCCTCCAGGAACCATTCGTGGTCGATGTAGAACTGCGCACGGCGCGCGTACGTCGGGAACGGATCGCCCTTTTCCGTGTGATCGCGGAACGGTACGTGCGTCTTGTTCGGCTCGAGCGGCGACGCCTGGGAGAGACCCATCGGCGCCAGGCCCCAGTCGATGAAGCGAACGTGCCCCTTCTCGCGCATCGCGCGCAGGTTTGTGCCCATCGGCAGCGTCCCCGCCAGCGCCGAGTCGCGGATGACTTCGTCGAAGCGCGCGTTCTCGTTGTCGAAGTAGCCGTTCATCGAGTACGCCTTGTACAGCTCGCCGTACTGGCGCGAGACGCCGTTGGTGCCGACGTACTCCTTCAACCCGCGGGCTTCGGCGACCTCGGAGATCTTCTTCACGAGCTCCCCGAAGATCGTCCACTCGTCCTTCGCCTCGCCCGGCGACTCGGCCGCCTTGTCGCCAAGCGTGAGGTTCATCACGTGCGGCGTCGGCATCCCGAACGTCAGCTTCTCGTAGTGCTGCGCAACCGGCAGGAAGTAATCCGCATAGAGCGCCGTCTGGCTCATGCGGAAGTCCATCGTGACGATGGTGCGGAGCTTCGGCCAGAGCGTGGGCAGCAACGCCTTCTTGCCGCCGCGCGTCCGCCGCAGTGTGTTGCCGCCGCACTCGATGAGCACGCGCGGCGGGTTTTCGGGGCGTGGCCGGTCGAGCCCCCGCCACCAGCCCTTCTCAAGCGCCTCGTTGAAGTACTCGTCGAAGCCGCGTGGCAGCGATTTGTCGCCCCACTCCTTCGTGTTCCAGCGCTCCTTGTAGCCGGCCTGCCAGTACCACCAGAACGCCGGCGGCGCGGACGTTCCGCCACCCACCGGGGTCTGATCGACGCGGTTGATGCCGCCGCGCTCCTGCCCCGCCATCTTCTTTGAAATCTCGCGGATGGCGATCTCGGTGGTGGCCGTCGGGTCGAACTGCTTGTAGGCCGCGACCGCGGCGTCGCGTGCGCTCAGCACGATCTCGCTGTTGGCGGCGCCCGGCCCCGGCTTCGCCATCGCGATCGCCTGGCCATCGTTCATGGCCGCCGCCCAGCAGCGGATGCCGGCGCCGTGCTTGCCCCAGTTGCCGCTGGCGGCTAGCACAAGGCACATCACGCGTTCAATCAGGTCGCCGTGATAGAACTTGCAGGCGTTGTAGCCAAGCATGATGTTCGTACGCTTGGCAGCGATCTTCCGGGCCAGCATCCGGATCGTGTCCGGATGCACACCGGTGATCGCCTGCTGCTTCTCCGGCGTGTACTCGGTGTCGAGCTTTTTCTTCAGGAGCGCGAACACGGGCGTCACCTGGACGGTCGAGCCGTCCGCGAGCTTGACGTCGAACACGCCTTCGAGCGCGATGTCGACGCCCTTCAGGAACATGTTTCCGCGGTCCGCCAGCTTCAGACCGCGCCCTGGAACCCACTGGTACATCTGGTCGTCGCGGCCCTTGGCTTCGACGTCCGTCTGCCGCAGGTACCGCTTCGTGTCCGTGCGAACCAGGTAGCCGAAGTCCGTCTGCTCCTTCAGGAATTTCCAGTCCGCGATGTTCTCCGCGAACATCACCTGCGCCAGCGCCATCCCGAACGCCGGGTCGGAGGCCCCGTTGATCGGGACCTGGTAGTCGGCGTGCGTGTGCGACGAGTTCACGTCGGGCGAGATGTTGACGACTTCCGCGCCGTTGTACCGCGCCTCCGCGATGAAGTGGTAGAGCGAGATGCGGGTGTACACGGGGTTCATGTGCCAGAACAGGATCAGCTCCGACTTGAACCAGTCGTCGGCCGACGAGGTCGGACTGAACTTGCCGAACGTCTCGTAGAGGCCGATCGAGAAGTCGTTGAATGAGCCCTGCAGGTCCAGGTAGTGGCCGCCGATGACCGAGCGGAACCGCCCAATCGCCATCCCGCCGCCGCCTTCGGGCGTGCCTTCCTGCACGATCGACGCCGAGCCGTCGTTCTCGATGGCTTCGACCATGGACTCGGCGATCTCCGTCAACGCTGTATCCCAGGAGACGCGCTCCCATTTCCCCTCGCCGCGTTCGCCCGCGCGCTTCAACGGATACATGACGCGGTCCGGGCCGTAGAGCGACGCGCTCCACGACGCGCCTTTCTGGCAGCCCATCGGGTTGAAGTCCGGAACGCCTTCCTCGACGGTGGCGATGCTCCCCGACTGCTCCTCGCGGACCACTTTGCCGTCCTTCACGTAGACGCGGACAGGGCAGTCGCCGGGGTAGCAGTCGACGCAGTGGGTGCCCCAGTGAACCGAATCCCAGTCCCATTTGTCGCGATAGGCGTCGAAGCCGCCATTTGCGGCTGATGCAACAGGCGTAGTCACAGGCACACCTCGAAAACGAAGTGAGCCTTTATCGTCCTTATCGACTCAACAAATCCATGATCTCGATCATGCGGGGCGAGCGCTCGGTGCTATTGCTCCGGGATCGACTCCGCCTCGGCCAGCCACGCTTCGGGCGAAGCGTCGGGCGGCATCCGCCAGTCGCCCCGCGGCGAAAGCGATCCGCCGGACCCAACTTTTGGCGAATCGGGCACGCAGTCGCGCTTGAACTGGTTCGCGAAGAAACGCTGGATGAACACGATCAGCCAGCTCCGGATCTCGCCAATGGTGTACCGCCCCTCGAACGCGTGCAGCGCCATACGCGCGATGCGACGGGGACCAAACCCAAACCGCGAAAAGTGGTAGAGGAAAAAGTCGTTCAGGTCGTATGGCCCGACCGCCGCTTCGGTCAGGTGGGTGATCTCGCCGTCGGGCGACAGCCGGCGCAGCTCCGGCGAAATCGGGATGGCGAGCACCTCGCGGAGGACCGTGGCGACCGGCGGCTCGTCCTTGAAGACCACGTCCGCCGCCCAGCGAATCAGTTGCGAGACCAGCGTTTTGGGAACGCCGGAACTAGCGGCGTAGTGGGACATGTGGTCGCCACCGTAGGTCGTCCAGCCGAGCGCCAGCTCCGAAAGATCGCCCGTCCCGAGGTCGAATCCCTTGTGCTTGGACGTCAGCGAGAACAGCAGGTACTTCCGCGCCCACGCCTGGACGTTCTCGAAGGTCAGGTCCTCCATCGCCGGATCGTGGCCGATCGCGGCGAACACGCTGTTCGAGACATCCTTGATTTCGATTTCCTGCAACGTCGCCCCGAGCGACCGCGTCAGGTCGCAGGCGACCCGGTACGTGCGGTCGGACGTGCCGAAGCCGGGCATCGTGATGCCCCAGACGTCGCTCCGCGGCTTCTTGAGCATGTCCATCGCGTAGACGGCGACGATCAGCGCGAGCGTCGAGTCGCGCCCGCCCGACACGCCGAGGAAGATCCGCCGTGAGTCGGCGGGCAGTGATTCCAGCCGCCGGGCGACAGAGCTTGCGAGGATCAGGAACACCTCGCGGCAGCGGTCGTCGAGCTGATGGGGGTCGGCGGGCGCGTAGGGCAACGGGTTGATTCGCCGCGCGAGCGACTGGTAAACGCGTTCGTCCCGCCCGGGATCACGCTCAGTCGGCACCACGACCTCGCGCATGGGCTGCGCGAACACGGCCGCGTTCTGGTTCCACGACGTTTGACGCATGCGGTCGGTCGTCAACGCGGAGAGGTCAACGTCGACGACCGTGAACGTCCCGCCTGTCACGAAGCGCTCCGTCTCCGCCACGATCTCACCGCGGTCACCGACGATCCCCTGGCCGTCCCAGGCGAGATCGGCGGTCGACTCGCCGAATCCGGCGGCGCTGTAGAGCTGCACCACCAGGTTCTTCGCCGACGAAGACGCGACCAGCTCCTGGCGATAGCCCGACTTGCCCACGGTGATGTTCGAAGCCGAGAGATTGGCCAGCACCGTCGCGCCCGAAAGGGCCGCGATCGTCCCCGGCGGGATGGGAACCCAGAGGTCCTCGCAGACATCGGTGTGCAGGACGAAGCCGTCGACGCCCTGGAGGCGCGCAAGGACATCGGTTCCGAACGGAACGCGCTCGCCAAGCAGCTCGATTTCGTTCACGCGGGCGTCGCCGCCCGGCTGGAACCAGCGCATCTCGTAGAACTCGCGGTAGTTCGGCGGGTAGGCTTTCGGCGCAACCATCAGCGCCCGCCCCCGATAGAGCGTCACCGCGCAGTTGTAGAGCCCACCGCCTGCCTTGAGCGGCATGCCGGCGGAGAAGACGAGGTCCCAGCCCTGCGTTGCCGCGGCGAGAGCAGCGAGCGCGTCCTGGGCCGCGCGAAGCAGCGTCTCCTGGAAAAACAGGTCGCCCGCCGAGTAGCCCGTCAGCCCGAGCTCGGGGCAGACCGCGTACTGTGCGCCGGCCTCGTACGCCTCGCGGAGGACTCGCAGGTGTGCTTCGACGTTGGCCTTGGGGTTCGCCAGGCGAACCGCGGGGACACAAACCGCCACGCGGGCATAACCATGCTCGCGAACATCAAGGAAGGCAGGTTCCATGCGCACATCATAGGGCCGGATCCTGGCTTACCGCCCGCTGCGCTGCTTGCACCAAGCCTGGTCACCGCGGTTGACGCCACCGGCCGGCGACCCGAATGCCACCCAACCGGCACCACGCCCCCAGGGAGCTTCGGCAATACTCGATCCATGAACATGTTGAGCGTTCTCGCGCCCACCTCGCGCCCGGTCGAGCCGTTCGACCCCGTGACGAACATCGAGGCGGAGTTTGCGGTCCGCGCCACCGTCAAGGTGCTCCGGGTGCAGCGCGAGGCCGGGCAGGAGATCGTCCACCTCCTCGACTCCAATGCCGGGACGAAGCTCAACCGCAGCGCCTGAGGCGGTTTCGGAGCCTCCCGTCTGGCCAACTCCAATCCGCTCGATTCCATCGATAGAGTTCTATCGCACAAACGACAATTCCCGTTTTGCGTTCGCGTCCACGGGCGTACTCTCTTACGCATGAGAGAGCTACCCGCCGCGCAGATCACCGAGACGATCGCCCGCCTGGCCGTCGAGGCCACGCACTACCTCCCCGAGGATGTCGAAGGGGCGATCCGCGGCGCAAAGCAGACCGAGAAGTCCCCGCTTGGCGTGCAGATCATCGACGAGATCCTGGAGAACGCCGAGATCGCGCGCACCCGCATGCTCCCGCTCTGCCAGGACACCGGCTCCGCGGTCGTCCACGTCGAGCTCGGGCAGGACGTTCACGTCACCGGCGGCTACCTGATCGACGCGATCAACGAAGGGATCCGCAAGGGCTACGGCGAGGGCTACCTGCGCAAGTCCATCGCCGCCCACCCCTTCAGCAGCCGGACGAACACCGGCGACAACACGCCCGGCATCATCCATACCGAAATTGTGCCCGGTGACCGGGTCCGCCTCCTCTTCATGCCCAAGGGCGGCGGCTGCGAAAACATGTCGCGCTACCAGAACTTTCTTCCCGGCATGGGCAAGAAGGCCGTCGTCGACTTCGTCTGCGAGACCGTCGACATGTCCGGCGGCAACCCGTGCCCACCCCTTGTCATCGGCGTCGGCATCGGCGGGACCGCCGAGAAGGCGATGACGATTGCCAAGCACTCGCTCTTCCGCAAGATTGGCTCCCGTCACGAGGACGCCGAGGTCGCGGCCCCGGAAGACG
>JAKALX010000232.1 GCA_021823905.1 Chloroflexota bacterium
GCGCAGGACCGCGGCGATGGCCGGGCGGTCGTCGGGGACGATTGCGCGGCGAATGACGAGGTGGCCGGCTTCGGTGCAGCGCGCGGCGATGGCGTCTCCGCTGAGGTCGGCGCGTTGTCCGGCGGCTCCTTTGTCGGAGGCGGTGAGGATCGCGATGCGGGCCACACGCAGATGGTAGCGCCTGGAGGGCACAGGCTGAAAACGCGTAGGCGAAGTCGCCCGCGGGGTGTTGACAGGGCGAAGTGGGGAGGAATACCCTTCCGGTGGGGCAAAATGGGGTGCTATGGGGAATAACTTCTCCGGGCGCCCATGGATGTCATCTCCCCGGTGACCTCCCGCCCACACCACAGGAAACGTGTCGATGCTGTTTCTCGGGTCCGTCGAATACCAGATGGACGACCGGAACCGGGTACCTATCCCGCCGAGGTACCGGGATCAGTTCGACGCGCCCGCGGTGATGACTTCGGGGAAGGAACATTGCGTGGCAGTGTACACGCAAGCGGGGTTCGATGAGGCGGCGGAAGTCGTGCGCGCACTGCCGGTGGACTCGGAGGAGGGCCGGCGGGCCCGGCGCTTCTTCTTCGGAAACGCCTTCCCGCAGGCGAAAGACGCCCAGGGCCGGCTGCTCATCCCGAAGGACCTGGTTGAGTACGCGGGGCTTTCGAAGGACGTCGTGGTGATCGGCCTGGGCGAGTGGTTCGAGATCTGGGACAAGGCGGCCTGGCAGCAGCAGTCGTCACTGAACAAGGAGGGAGGGTAAGGTGAGTGTTATGACTACAACGCCCGCTCACCAGCCCGTGCTCCTCGACGAGGCGCTGGAGTACCTCGACGTGCGGCCGGGCGGGATCTACATAGACTGCACGACCGGTCTCGGGGGCCACAGCTCGGCGATTGCCGAGCGGATGGGCGGCGAGGGGCGGCTGCTGTGCATCGACCAGGACCGCGAGGCGCTGGAGTTCGCGCGCACGAAGTTGGCGCTGTTTGGGAGACAGGTCAGCTTCGTGCACGGGAACTTCCGTGAACTCGCCGCGGTGGCAGCACGGGAGGGGTTCCTGGGTGTGGACGGGATCCTGATGGATCTCGGCGTGTCGTCGATGCAGTTCGACCTGGCGGAGCGCGGGTTCGCGTTCGGGCAGGAAGGGCCGTTGGACATGCGCATGGATCGATCGCACGGCGGGGAGACCGCCGCGGAGATCGTGAACACCTGGGACGAGACGTCGTTAGCGGATCTCTTCTACCGGTACGGGGAAGAGCGGCAATCGCGGCGCATCGCTGGGGCAGTGGTGCGGGCACGGCCGATCGCGACGACGTGGGATCTGGCCAGAGCCGTCGAGCAGGCTGTGGGGGGTGCAAGGAGTCACCAAAAAATCCACCCCGCCACCAAGGTATTTCTTGCGCTCCGGATCCGTGTCAATGGTGAACTCGACTGCCTTGACGCGGCTCTTCCGCAAGCCCACAGCCTGCTCGGCTTTGGACCCGACCGCCATGGTGGGCGGATCGTGGTCATTTCGTTTCATTCACTCGAAGACCGGCTGGTGAAGCAGTACCTGCGACGGGAGGCGACCGACTGCCTCTGCCCGCCGGAGCTGCCGGTGTGCCGGTGCCGGCACAGCGCCAGCCTCCGGGATCTGACACGGAGAGCGGTCCGGCCGAGCGAAGCAGAAATCGCCCGGAACCCGCGGTCACGTAGCGCGGTGCTGCGGGCTGCCGAGCGGATCGTCTAGCCATGGCCGCGATCAGCCATCCCCTCGGGCGACCACGGCGGCTGCCGTTGCGGCCGCCGCTGGCGCAGCCCAACTGGTGGGTTCTGGGCGGCGTGATGATCGCGGGCGTTGGCGCGATGCTGCCGGTGCTCCAGAACAGTACGGCGACCAGCGAAGGCTTCGGCGCACAGAGGTACCAGGCAGAGACGGCACGCCTCAACGAGGAAATCAGCGTACTCGAAGCGGACGTCGCACAGCTCACATCGCTCGCACGCATCCAGCGGCGGGCTGCGGAATTGGGCCTCGGCCCAAGTGAGAACCCGATTTACGTCACGGTTGAAGAGCCCGGCCCCGCGCCGGCGAAGATCCCTTCGGAGTATCTCCCCAAGGCCACCCCGAAACGGGTGGCGCCTGCTCCGTGGTGGCAATCGCTCTTCGGCTGGTTGCCGTAGCCGGGAAGACAGCACGCCGGGCGGCCAGCAAGGCCGGGCCGGCCGGAGGCGCGTTCGGATGACGCATCAGCGAGCCCGCGGCACTCGCCGGGTCTGGGTGCCCGCGGCATTCCTGGGGCTGTTCGGTGCGGTCATCCTGGTGCGCCTCGTCCAACTGCAGGTTTTCGAGCATGCACGGTACGCGGAAGCGGCGCGGGCGGAACTGACGGGCAACGAGACGATCTACGCGCGCCGCGGATCGCTGCTCGATCGAAACGGCAACGTGCTGGCGATGAGCGTCAGCACCTGGAACATCTCCGTCAGTTCGCGCGTGTGGAAGCTCGACAGCGTGGCCGGGCCGGCATCGGAAGCACTCGGCAAGTACCTCGGCATGGACCCGGTGCAATTGCGGAGCGAGGTCCAGCAGGCGAAGACGATCGACGTGGTGGTGAAGCGCAACGTCGACTACGAGACCGGGCGGCAGATCGAAGCGGACGGCATCCCAGGGGTGATGGCGGTGGCGAACAGCCGGCGCGTGAACCCGGACGGTGATCTCGCGGCCGGTCTGCTCGGGCTCACCGGATTCGACAACCAGGGGCTGGCTGGGCTGGAATCGTCGTACAACTCCGTGTTGCAGGGGAAGCCGGGGAAGACGGTCTACGAGCGGGACACCACGGGCGAACCGATCCCGTACGGAGAGTACGTGGCGGTCGCGCCGCAGCCTGGCGACGACCTGGTGCTCACGATCGACCGAACGCTCCAGCAGATGGCGGAGACGCGGCTGGAGGCGGCGATCAAGGAGCACAAGGCAAAGGGCGGCACGATCCTGGTGCTGGACCCGCAGACGATGGAGATCCTCGCACTGGCATCCAGCCCGGGTTTGAAGTACAGCACGATCAACCTGAACGACCCGGCACAAATGTCGTTGCTGAACAACCCGTCGATCACGAACGTGTACGAGCCGGGATCGGTGATGAAGATCGTGACGGCCTCGGCGGCGATCGACCAGGGCGTGGTGACGCCCGATACGACGTACGTCGACACGGGCGTGGTCTACATCTACGGCACGCCGATCTACAACTGGGACAATTCGACCTATGGAAGGCAGACGATGACGGGCGTGCTCCAGAACTCGATCAACACCGGCGCCGTCTTCATGGTCGAGAAGCTGGGTGCGGCGACGTTCCACAAGTACCTCGACGCATTCGGCTTTGGGCGGCCTACCGGGATCGACTACCCGGGGGAAGCGGCCGGCATCGTCAGGCGGCCGTGGGACAAGGACTGGTCGCCCGTGGATCTCGCAACGCAGTCGTTCGGGCAGTCGATTTCGGTGACACCGTTGCAGATGCTGACGGCGGTTGCGGCGGCGATTAACGGCGGCAAGCTCATGAAGCCGCACCTCGTGAAGGCGCACATCGCTTCCGACGGGACGCGGACAGAGGTTCAGCCAGTTGTTGAGAGCCAGCCGATCAAGCCGGAGACGAGCGCGACGATCCGGTCGATGCTGGGACAGGTGATCAGCCAGGATCCGCCGGGGACCGGGCGTAACCCGCGGTTGTACACGGCGGGCGGTAAATCCGGCACAGCGAACGTGCCGGTCTGGAACGGGTACGACGACACGCAGATCGCTTCGTTCGTTGGGTTTGCACCGTTAGAACACCCGCGCATTCTGATGCTGATAAAGCTGGATCAAAACCAGGATTTCCAGACCGGGACAGTAGCGGCCGGGCCGATTTTTCGGACGTTTGCGGACGACGCGCTGCAGTACCTGGGCGTGAAGCCGGACAAGGGCACACCTTGAGCGGGCGCCTGACCACGACGTTCGTAGCCGAAGCGATGCGGCTGCTCGGATACGAGGTGCACGAAGGCCCGGAACGCGAGGTGCGCGGGGGGGCGGCGGATTCGCGCGCTGTGACACGAGGCGATCTGTTCACGGCATTCAGGGGCGAACACGCCGACGGGAACGAATTCGTGACGGACGCGTTCCGCCACGGCGCGGTGGCGGCCGTTTGCGAGCGTGTGCCGCCGGGCGAGTGGCGCGACCGGACGATCGTGGTGGCGCCTGACGCGGTCAAGGCGATCGGTGAGCTCGCGCAGGCGTGGAAGCGAGCAGTGGGGCCGCGGGTGGTTGGCATCACAGGCACCGTCGGGAAGACGACGGCGAAGGACCTGACAGCGGCGGCCATCGCCACGCGGTTGAAGACGCACAAAAGCGCCGGGAACCTGAACTCACTCGAAGGCTTGCCGCTGGCGTTGCTGAGCCTCGCTCAGGGCGATGAGGTCTCGGTGCTGGAACTGGCGATGGACAGCGCGGGCGAGATTCTCGCGCTCTGCAACATCGCCGAGCCGGAAATCGGCGTGGTGTTGAACATCGGTCTCACCCACGTGGAGAAGCTCGGCAGCATCGAGGCGATCCAACGAGAAAAGCTCTCGCTAGTTCGCTCCCTGGGCGCGGAAGGAACGGCCATTATCAACCTGGATGACCCGCGGATCGCCCCTGTCGAGGTCGAGCTGGACGCGACGGTGATCTCGTTCGGCGAAAGCGCGGGCGCGGCGCTGCGACGCGGACCGGTGACGAGCCGTGGGCTGGCGGGAACGTCGTTCGACGTGACGTACGAAGGAGCGACGGCCCATGTGAACTCGCCGGTGCCGGGGGCGCACACGGCGCCGGCGGCTCTCGCCGCAATCGGGACATGCCTGGCATTCGGGATGACGCTTGCGGAAGCGGCCGCGGCGGTCAGCGGCGCGGACGTCGGCGGTCGCGCGCAGATGATTGCGACCGACCGCGGGGCGACGATCATCGACGACCGCTACAACTCGAGTCCGGCGTCGCTGGCGGGCGCGCTGCAGATGTTGGGCGGCCTGCCGGGACGGCGCATCGCGCTGCTGGGGCGAATGGCGGAATTGGGCGAATTCGAGGAGGCCGAGCATCGGAAAGCGGGGAACGCCGCGGCTTCCAATTGCGATCTGCTGGTGGTCGTAGGGGCGACGTGCCGGGCGCTTGCTGAAGCCGCGGCAGGCGCGGGACTGCAGGAGATTCACTGGTTCGGAACGAAAGAGGAAGCGGCCGGGTTCGTACGCGGCCAACTAGGACGGGGCGACTACGTCCTTGTGAAGGCGTCGCGGGGCGAGGCGTTCGAGACGATCATGCCCATCCTGGAGGGCACGGCATGATTCACGCGCTGATCTCGGGAGTGGCGACGTTCCTGATCGCGGTGGTGCTGGGGCGGCCGATTCTCCTCTACCTGCGCGCCCAGAAGGCGGGAAAGAGCATCAGCGAGTACCAGCCGGAGTCGCACCAGAAGAAGGCGGGCACGCCAACGTTCGGCGGGCTGATGATCTGGGCGCCAACGCTGATCGTGACCGCGGTGGCGGTGGACTGGTGGAAGCACAATTCGATCCTGCTGCCGCTGGCGATGATCGGGGTGACGGGAGCGGCGGGATTCGTGGACGACCTGGGGACGCTGCAGCACCGACGGCAGACGGGGCTTTCCTGGCGGTTCAAGATCGGCTTTCTGACGTTGCTGGCGATCGGCGCGGCGTTCGTGCTTTACGAAAGAATTGGGGTGCAGTCGATCGCGATCCCGTGGCAGGGAAAATACGAGCTGGGCATCTGGTACATCCCGATCGCGATCGGAGTAATCGTCGGGACGACGACCGGCGTTGCGATCACGGACGGATTGGACGCGCTGGCCGGCGGGACGACGCTGATCGCATTCATCGCCTACGGGATCCTGGGGTTCATCCAGGGCCAGCAGTACGTGGCAACGTTCGCGTTCATCGTCGCGGGGGCGAACCTGGGGTTCGTCTGGTACAACGCGCACCCGGCGATGGTGATCATGGGCGACACCGGGGCGCTCGCCCTCGGCTCCAGCCTGGCGGTGGTGGCGTTGATGACGGGGCAGTGGCTGCTGCTGCCGATTATCGCCATTGTGCCGATGGCTGAAATGTTCAGCGTGATTTTACAGGTGGCCTATTTCAAAGCGACCAAAGGTCAGCGGTTGTTCCGCCGTGCGCCTATTCATCACCATTTCCAGCTTAGCGGCTGGAGCGAAACGCAGATTGTCCAGCGTTTCTGGCTGATCGGTTTGCTGGCCGCCATGATCGGCGTCGCGCTGGCGCTGTTGTGAGAA
>JAKALX010000233.1 GCA_021823905.1 Chloroflexota bacterium
CGCCAGGTCCAATCACGAACCCCGGCCTCGCATCGCTACAGGCGGTCGCGAACCCGGCGACCACGAAGTACTACTACTTCGTGGCCGACGCGAAGAAGGCGGACGGCTCGCACGTCTTCGCGGAGACGAGCGCCCAACACCAACAGAACATCCGCCAGTACGGCGCCCCATGACCAGGATCGCCGGCATCATCGGCCATCCCGTGGCACATTCGCTCTCGCCGGTGTTTCAGGGCGCGGCCTTTCGCGCCTCGGGTCTCGACGTGAGCTACGAGCTCTGGGACACACTTCCGCAAGTGCTCCCCGGCCGCGTCGTCTCGCTTCGCGATCCGAAATACCTTGGCGCGAACGTCACCATTCCCCATAAGGAAGCGGTCATTCCGCTGCTAGACGAGCTTGGTGGCCAGAGCGCCCGCGTTGGCGCGGTGAACACGATCGTCAATCGCGCTGGCCGGCTCTTCGGATTCAACACCGACGGGCCCGGTTTCGTGGCGGCCCTTCGCAACGAGGCCGGCTGGGACCCCGCGGGGAAGTCGCTGCTCCTCCTGGGCGCCGGTGGCGCGGCCCGCGGCATCGCCTTCGCCCTGGCCGAAACACGCCCGAATCTGATCGGCATCTGGAACCGAACGCCGGAGCGCGCCGCGCGGCTTGTCATGGATCTTGCCGCCACGGGGGCGCGCGTTGCGGCAGCCCCGGCGGCGGATCCATCGGGTTACGATGCCATTGTGAACTGCACCTCGGTCGGCATGCACGGCGGCGGAGCGGACGCGTCCACGCCCTGCGACCTTGGCCAGGCTCGGCCCGACGCCCTGGTGGTGGACGTTGTCTACGCCCCCGAGCGCACGCCGTTCCTCGCGGAGGCTGAGGGCCGCGGCCTGAAGACGCTGGGCGGCCTGCCGATGCTCGTCTACCAGGGAGCGCTCGCCTTCGAGCTCTGGACCGGCGTCAGCGCGCCCGTCGAGGTCATGTTCGACGCCGCCCGCGACGAGCTGCGGAGGCGCGAATCGCAACGCGGAGGTTCCGCGTGATCGTCTTCGGTTCCGTCGTCACGCTCGCGATCTTTCTCTTCGTGGGCTGGGCCGTCTCGACCGAGATGTTCCAGCACCGAGCCTGGCGCCGGCGCGTGGAGTCCGGCGACGTCGACATCGTGGCGGCGCTGGTCGAGGAAGCGCTGGCCGCGTGGCGCCGTGCGCGCGCTCCGAAAGGCATCAGCCCGAACCTCTGGTCCAGCGTCCAGGGCGCGCAGCTCATCTCCGTAGAATCCGACTCAGCGACACTCTCGACTTCGGCGGAGGCCGAGTTTCGCTCCGAGGCTGGCCAGCGCGTCCAGACCACCAGCGCCCTCGACGCGGCGATCGCCGCCGCCGCGAAGCTCGTCGACATGATGATGTACGATGTCCCCAACCTTCGGCTCGGCCGCGTCCGCGTCGACGTGTACTCCACCTTCTCCTCTCCCGATGGCGCTCCCGTGCAACAACCCATTCTGACAACCACCGCCGACAGAAGCGTGGCTGAAGAGCTCGCGTGGGAGGCCATGACCCCGGCAGAGGTTCTCGGCCGCTTCGAAACCACCTACCAGCGATCGGAGTCCGGCCAGCCCGTGGCGATCGTGCTGGCGCCGCTCGAAGGCAGCCTGCCACGGCCCGCGGCCGAGGCAGCGGCGGAGTTCGCGCGCGAGCGAGAGAAGGGAGCGCATTGATGGGCCAGTTCCGCTGGCTGACCGCGGGCGAGAGCCACGGCAAGGGCCTCACGATGATCGTCGAGGGCCTGCCCTCCGGCCTCCCGCTGTCCGAAGCCGACATCGAGCCCGACCTGGTCCGCCGCCAGGGTGGCTATGGCCGCGGCGGCCGCATGAAGATCGAGCAGGACCACGCCGAGATCATGGCCGGCGTCCGCCACGGCAAGACGCTTGGCTCGCCCCTCGCCCTCTGGATCCAGAACCGTGATTGGGTGAACTGGACCGAAAAGATGGCGGTCGAGCCGGTCGAAGCGGAAATCGAGCGCGTTACCCGCATGCGGCCGGGTCACGCTGACCTCCCGGGCGCCATCAAGTACAACTTCGACGACGTCCGCAACGTCCTCGAGCGCGCCAGCGCTCGGGAGACCGCGGCGCGCGTCGCGGTTGGCGCCGTCGCGAAGCGCCTCCTCGCCGAGTTCGGCGTCGTCTTTCACAGCCACACGCTCTCCATCGCGGACGTCTGGGCCGAGCTGCCCGAAGTCGTTGACTGGGACGCGGTCGAGGCTGATCCCGTTCGCTGCGCGGACACCGCATCCGGCGAGAAGATGGTTGCCGCCATCAACGCGGCCAAACCCGACGGCGATACGGTCGGCGGCGAGATCGAAGTCCGCGTCTCCGGCGTCCCCATGGGACTCGGCAGCCATGTGCACTGGGACCGCAAGCTCGACGGCCGTATCGCCCAGGCCGTCGTCAGCATCAACGCCTTCAAGGGCGTGTCGTTCGGCTCGGGGTTCGAGGGCGCGCATCGTCGCGGCTCCCAGGTTCACGACGTCATCCTCCCGATCGCCGAGTGGAACGGCCTGCCCTGGCGGCATGCCACGAACAACCACGGCGGGATCGAAGGCGGCACGAGCACGGGCGAGGAGATCGTCGTCCGGGCCGCGGTCAAACCGATCCCGACGCTCGCCCACCCGCTCCCCTCGGTCGATCTCGACACCGGCGAGGAGGTGCTCGCGCATTACGAGCGCAGCGACGTGTGTGTGGTCCCGGCGGCCGGCGTCGTCGCCGAGGCGATGATCGCGGCTGTCCTCGCGGATGCGTGGCTCGAAAAATTCGGCGGAGACTCGCTCCAGGAGACGCGTTCCAACGTGGAGCGCTACCTGGCCGAGATGCTTCCGCCGCGCGGCCGGCGCGAGTGAGGCAGTGATGGCGCCCAAGCGCATCTTCCTCATCGGGCTCTCCGGCGCCGGCAAGTCGACGGTCGGGAAGCTCCTCGCCGCGCGCCTGGGCTGGGAGTTCGCGGACAGCGACGCGGCGATCGAAGCGGCCGCCGCCCAGGCGATCCCCGACATCTTCCGCGAAGAAGGGGAAGGCAGCTTCCGTGCCCGGGAAGCCGACGCGCTGGCCGCTCTCGCCAATCGGGAACCCGTGGTCGTCGCCACCGGCGGCGGCGCCCCTACGACCGAGGCCGCCCGGCGCGCGATGGGCAACGGCTTTGTCGTCTGGCTGGCCGTCTCGCCTGAGACCGCCGCCAGCCGCCTCGAAAAGAACCCGGACACAGAGAGCCGGCCGCTCCTCGAAGGCGACCCGGCGGGCCGGCTCGCGTCGCTCCTCGCTGCCCGCCTCGAGTACTACCAGCGGGCCGACGCTTCCATCGACGTCGACGCGCTTTCACCCGAGCAGGCAGCCGCCGAAATCGAGCAGCTCTGGGTCGAATGGCGAAGCCATCCCGCTCCCGGCCACGAGCGCTTCTTCACGCCCGAGGTTTCCCGTGCGGACGCCGCTCAACGGCCCCACGTCGCGGCGGTCGTTCGCACCCCGCTGGCCTCGTACCCGGTGATCGTCGAAGACGGCGCACTCGACCTGCTCGGCGCGGTCTGCCGCGACGAGGGGCTCTCCGGCCGCGCGTTTCTCATCAGCGACGACCAGATCGGTCCGTTGTATGGCGCTCGCACGGTTGCCGCCCTGAGCGCTGCGGGCTATGCCTGCGAAACTTTCACCATTCCCGCGGGCGAAGAGCACAAGAACCTCGCCACGCTGTCCAGCGTCTACGACTGGCTCCTCGCAAGCCGCGTCGAGCGCTCGGACTTCGCGGTCTGCCTGGGCGGTGGCGTCGTAACCGACCTCGCCGGCTACGCGGCGGCGACGATCCTGCGCGGGATCGACTTCATCCACGTTCCCACGTCGCTCCTCGCTATGGTCGACGCCTCAATCGGCGGCAAGACCGGCGTCGACCACGCGCGCGGCAAGAACATGATCGGCGCGTTCGCTCAGCCGAGGGCCGTCGTCATCGATCCGTCGCTCCTCGCGACGTTGCCCGAGCGCCACCTGCGCAACGGTTGGGCCGAGGTCATCAAGCACGGATTCATCCTCGATGAGGCCCTCTGCCGGGAGCTCGAAGCCGCCGCCGGCGACCCACGAACGATGATGTCCGCGCGGCTCATCGGTTGGAGCGCCGCCATCAAGGCTGGCGTGGTCTCCGAGGACGAGCGCGAGTCCGGCCGCCGCACGCTGCTCAACTACGGCCATACGATCGGCCATGCGATCGAGGCGGTGACCGGCTACAGCTCCGTTTTACATGGCGAGGCGGTTGCGATCGGCATGCGCGCGGCCGGGCTGATCGCGGCCGAGATGGGGCTTCTTGCCGCCGACGGCCTTGAACGGCAGCAGAAGCTCATCCGCGCGGCTGGCCTGCCCGAGTCCGTTCCCGGTGTCTCGGCCGACGCGGTGCTCGATGCAACCCTCTCGGACAAGAAAGTCCGTGGCGGCGAGGTGCGCTGGGTGCTGCTCGAAGGCATCGGCCACGCCGTCATTCGCGGCGGCGTACCCGGCGACCTTGTCCGGCGAGCCGTCCAGACAGTCGTCGCCTGATGTTCCGCTTTACCCTCACGTCGGCTGATCGCTCACCCGTCGCGCCACGCACGGGGCTGATTGAGACGACCCACGGCGAGATCCGTACGCCGGCGTTCATGCCTGTCGGCACGCTGGCCACCGTCAAATCGCTCCTGCCTGAAGAGGTGGCCGCGACGGGCGCCCAGGTTCTCCTGGTGAACGCATATCACCTCTTCCTACGGCCGGGACACGAGCTCATCGCCAAGCTCGGAGGCGTTCATCGCTTCATGGACTGGCAGGGCCCGATCCTTTCGGACAGCGGTGGCTTCCAGGTGTTCAGCCTGGCGAAGCTGCGGAGGGTGGGAGAGGACGGGGTTGTCTTTCGCTCCCACGTCGACGGCTCGGAACACCACTACACGCCCGAGATCGCGCTGGCGGTGCAGCGCGCGCTCGGGATTGACATCGCCATGCCGCTCGACCACGTGCTCGCCGGCGACGCGGCCATCGAACCGGCGCGCGACGCGGCCGAACGCACGATCCGCTGGTACGAACGGTCGCGCGCCGCCGCCGGCGATCTGACCGTTTTCGCCATCGTCCAGGGGGGCGTCCATCCCGAGTTGCGCCGCTGGCACGCCCGCGAGCTCGCTGCCCTTGACGCTCCCGGCTACAGCATCGGGGGCCTCTCGGTGGGGGAAGCGAAAGACGACATGTGGGCGATGACCGAGGTCGTCGCCGCCGAGCTCCCGGCCGACCGGCCGCGCTACCTGATGGGCGTCGGCAGCCCCGAGGACCTGGTGAACGGCATCGCGCGCGGCGTCGACATGTTTGACTGCGTTCTGCCGACGCGTCTCGGTCGCAACGGCGCGCTCTTCACCGACACCGGCCGCGTGAGCGCGAACAACACCCGCTTCCGCGACGATCCCGGCCCGATCGACCACGACTGCGACTGCCCGCTCTGCACCCGCTTCTCGATGGCCTACCTGCACCACCTCTTCCGCAACGACGAGCTCCTCGCTTACCGCCTCGCGAGCGTCCACAACATCCGCTACCTGGTGCGGCTGACGGAGCGCGCGCACGCCGCGATCGATGGCGGAACATTTCAGGCGTTTGCCGAGCAGTTCCTCAGGCAATACCACCCGGCAAGCGAGTCGGTTCGGAGCCAGCAAAAGGCGAAGTGGCTTCAACGCACGATCGGGCGGACGGAGGCCGAAACGGCTGGAGAAGACTGATCCGAGCGCGGTCAGGCGGCGGGCTGGCGAACCGCCCCACGCGCCTGCATCAGCCAATCCGCGACATCCTGCTGCGCCGGCGTCAGCCGTTCGTAGCGAAGCCGCAATTCGACGTGATCCTCGACCTGCTCCACCGCAAGCAGCGTGCAGGGCAGCGTCACCCGTTTCGACGGGCCGTCGACGCTCACGTCGACGCGAGCTTCGCCAACGTGGCGCTCGGCGGCGACTCGCAACCCGGCTGCTGATACGTCGACGAGAGTGGCGGCGAGCCGCGGTGCGCCGGGCGACCGGCCGGCGACCTCACATGGGCTTCGGAGTTCGGCTCGCGCGGCGACCCGTCGCTCCTCTTCTTGCCACCCCGGTTCCGCGACGTTGAACCACGCGCTCGGGCGCTGGACGCTGCGAACCGTAGCGGAGGCGACCGCACGGGTGCCTCCGCTGGCGCGGACAAGGAGGATCGATTCGCCCTGGACCACGGGAACCGGCTGCCCGTAGAGAAGC
>JAKALX010000234.1 GCA_021823905.1 Chloroflexota bacterium
CCCGCCTCGCCGCCGCCGCGCTCGGCCCCGATCCGGCGTAGCGCCGCGCCCACCGCCGTGGAGTCCCGTGCCCCTCCGCGCCGCGAGCGCTTCGCCCCGACGTTGGCGACCGCCCACGACGAGAGGTCCTCGAATAGCGCGCCGACGCGGTCTTCCGAGGATGAACCGAGCACGATCAAGAGAGTCGCAAGTCCACCCGGCGGGATGCTCCCAGGCCAGCCACCACTCCGATTGCCGCAGGTGGGCGTATGATTCGTGCGCAGTCATGGTGAGAACGTCGTGGTGCGAAAAGGAGACACCAGCGATTCCGGAGCGCTCGATCCCGCGCGCCTGAGCGACGCCGGGCCGTTCGACCGCTGGGGGTGCGGCACCCGGGCGCGGCGGCCGGAGCGCCAACGGCCTGCGAGGCACCACGAGTTCGGATTCGCGCAGTCGCTGTTCGGAGGTCGCTGATGGCTCGTCAGAAGAAGAACGGGGCCGCCCCACTTGGCTTCGAGGCGCAGCTCTGGGCGGCGGCGGATGCGCTGCGCAACAACATGGACGCCGCCGAGTATAAGCACGTCGTCCTCGGCCTGATCTTCCTCAAGTACATCTCCGACGCCTTCGAGGCCAAGCGCACCGAGCTCGAGGCCCAGAAGGCCCAGGGCGCCGACCCGGAGGACCCCGACGAGTACCGCGCGTCCAGCATCTTCTGGGTCCCCAAGGAAGCGCGCTGGGCGCACCTGAAGGCGAGTGCCCCGCAGCCCACCATCGGCACGCTGGTGGACGACGCGATGGCCGCCATCGAGCGCGACAACCCGTCGCTCAAAGGCGTGCTGCCCAAGGATTTCGGCCGTCCCAACCTCGACAAGCAACGACTCGGCCAGACCATCAACCTCGTCAGCGACATCGCACTTGGCAGCGCGGCCGACCGCGCCAAGGACACCCTCGGTCGCGTCTACGAGTACTTTCTCGCCCGTTTCGCCAGCGCCGAGGGCAAAAGCGGCGGCCAGTTCTACACCCCTTCACACGTGGTGCGAGTCCTGGTCGAGATGCTCGCGCCGTACAAGGGCCGTGTCTACGACCCCTGCTGCGGCTCTGGCGGGATGTTCGTGCAGAGCGAGAAGTTCATCGAGGCCCACAGCGGCAAGGTCGGCGACATCTCGATCTACGGCCAGGAGTCCAACTACACCACTTGGCGTCTCGCCAAAATGAACCTCGCGATCCGCGGCATCGATGCGCAGATCGCGCACGGCGACACCTTCCACAACGACAAGCACCCCGACCTGAAGGCCGACTTCGTCCTCGCCAACCCGCCGTTCAACGACAGCGACTGGCGTGGCGAGCTGCTCAAGACCGACAAGCGCTGGGTGTACGGCGTGCCGCCCGCCGGCAACGCCAACTACGCCTGGGTGCAGCACTTCATCCACCACCTCGCGCCCACCGGGCTCGCCGGCTTCGTGCTCGCCAACGGCTCGATGTCCTCGAACCAGTCGGGCGAGGGCGAAATCCGCGCGGCAATCATCGAAGCGGACCTAGTGGACTGCATGGTCGCGCTGCCCGGCCAGCTCTTCTACTCCACGCAGATTCCGGTGTGCTTGTGGTTCATCGCCCGCAGCAAGAACAACGGCCGCTTCCGCGACCGGCGCGGCGAGACGCTGTTCATCGACGCCCGCAAGCTCGGCTCGATGGTGGACCGCACCCACCGCGAGATGACGGACGCCGACATCGCCAAGGTCGCCGGCACCTACCACGCCTGGCGTGGAGACGAGGGTGCAGGTGACTACGCCGACGTGCCCGGCTTCTGCAAGGCCGCCAAGCTCGAGGAGATCCGCACCCACGGTCACGTGCTCACGCCCGGCCGCTACGTCGGTGCGGAGGCGGCCGAGGACGACGGCGAGCCGTTCGAGGAGAAGATGAAGCGGCTCGCGGCACAGCTCGAAGCGCAGTTAGCTGAGGGAGCCAAACTCGACGACAAGATCCGGAAGAATCTGACCTACCTCGGTTTTCTTAGCAGTGATACAGAGGATTAACGGCATGCGCGGATCCCCCCTGTGCGATGAATCTTGCGCCCGGCCGGATCGCCCTCGGCTTCGCTTGCGGCTGCACCGAAAGCGTGGTATATGTTCACGTAGCATACCCGTCGGGCCTCTACCGCAAGGCACGCTCACTTCGGCGGGTTTTTTTGTTGGCCGGAAGGCGCGGCCGTGATCTACGCCAAACCCGCTCTCACCCTGGAACAACAGGCCGACCTTCTCATCCAACGAGGCATGACCGGCGATCGCGGGGTGATCATCGAACACCTCAAGACGGTGAACTACTACCGCTTGAGTGGGTACTGGTATCCGTTCCGTGATCTTCCCGGCGAGACCTTCAGGCCAGGCACCGCATTCGATGTGGTATGGGACCGCTACGCATTCGACCGCCAACTGCGTCTCTTGGTCATGGACGGCATCGAACGCATCGAGGTCGCCGTCCGTACCCAACTGGCCTACCACCACTCACATCACTGCGGGAATCCCTTCGCGTACGCAGATGACCCGACCGCGCTGCCGTCCCTGGCGGCCGACCAACGCGACCGGCTTCTGGCGGAGATTAGCGAGCAAACACGGAACAGCAGGGAAACGTTTGTCCAGCACTTCCGCGCCAAGTACGGGCAGGATCATGATTTCATGCCCATCTGGATGGCCAGCGAGATCATGACCTTCGGATCCCTCCTAACGTTCTACCGGGGAGTGGCCGGGGGCGTGCGGCAATCGGTAGCAAGGTTGTTCGGAGTCCACGACACCGTTCTCGACTCGTGGCTGCTCACCCTGAACACGATCAGGAACATCTGTGCGCACCATGCAAGACTGTGGAACCGCCAACTCGGCGTCAGACCCAAGATCCCCGGGAAAGACACCCGGTGGCATGCACCAGTCGAGGTCACCAACGAACGCGTGTTCGGGATCCTGACCATCATCCGCTATTGTCTGACACGAATCGCACCGCAGAGCCGCTGGCCCGACCGCCTGCGCGCCCTTCAGGCCGAGCATCCGCGGATTCCCAGAAAAGCCATGGGGTTTCCAGAGAATTGGGAGACTTGCGCGATCTGGAAGGCCTACCGATGAGGTGCAGGCCCGACTCCGCGCCACGAAGACTCACCGCGATACTGCGCGAGCAGCAGGCCGAGGCCGCCAGGCTCGATGCCGCCATCGCCAACCTGAAGGAGCTTGGGTATGGCGGGTAAGCGGGTGATCATCCCCAGTGAGCGCATCGAGGGACACATCTTCCTCATCCGTGGCGAGAAGGTCATGCTCAGCACGCACCTCGCGCAGCTCTACGACGTCGAGCCCCGCGCGTTGGTGCAGGCTGTCAAGCGCAACCTCGAGCGGTTCCCCGAGGACTTCATGTTTCAACTGAGCGCGAAGGAGTTTGCCGACTTGAAATCACAGATTGTGACTTCAAGTTGGGGCGGCGCCCGCCGTGCGGCCCCGTATGCCTTCACGGAGCAGGGCGTCGCCATGCTCTCCAGCGTCCTCCGCAGCGAGCGCGCCGTCATGGTGAACATCGAGATCATGCGCGCCTTCGTGCGGCTGCGCCGGATGCTGGCCACCAACGCCGAGCTGGCCCGCAAGCTCGCGCTGCTGGAGCGCAGGTACGACGCCCAGTTCAAGGTGGTTTTCGACGCCATCCGCGAGCTGATGACCCCGCCCGAACCGAAGAGGAAGCGCCCAATCGGCTTCTTGCCAGAGAAGGTGTGACGATGCGGCGGCTCCCCGCGACGCCGCACGAGCAGCGGACCGAGGCCGCAAAGGTCGGCGCCGCCATCGCCGCCAACCTGAAGGAGCTTGGGTATGGCGGGTGAGCGAGCCTACACCGCCCTTGGCGACCTGATCGAGGTGAAACACGGCTGGCCCTTCAAGAGTGCCCTGTGCTTTGAGGAACTGACCGGTCGGCCAATTGTCATCAATATCGGCAATTTCCGCTACACGGGTGGCTTCCGCTTCGGGAGCACGACCGTCCGGGAATACCGAGGCGACTATCCGCATGACTACGAGTTATCCCCGGGTGAGATCCTACTCGTAATGACATGTCAGACCGCCGGTGGGGAGATTCTAGGGATTCCTGCGCGCGTGCCAGACGACGGCAGGACTTACCTACACAACCAGCGCCTTGGCCGAGTAGTGGTCAGGGACCCGGGTCGAGTCGATCAAGACTACCTCTATTGGCTATTCCTGTCGCCATCCTTCAATCGAGAGCTCTATCTCTCAGCCTCCGGTACAAAGATCCTCCATACGGCTCCCACGAGAATCGAGGCCGTGCGAGTCTCGCTCCCTTGTCTCGGCGAGCAACGTGCCATCGCCCACATCCTCGGCACACTGGACGACAAGATCGAGCTGAACCGGCGGGTGAGCCAGACGCTGGAAGCGATGGCGCGGGCGCTCTTCAAGTCGTGGTTCGTGGACTTCGACCCCGTCCGCGCCAAGGCCGAAGGCCGCGACCCCGGCCTGCCCAGGCACCTCGCCGACCTCATCCCGAGTTCCTTCGAAGACTCCCAACTTGGGCCGATCCCAGCGGGGTGGGGCACTGGATCGATCCTCGAGCGCGCAACACTCCTCAGCGGTGGGACGCCCAAGACTGACCGCGCGAGCTATTGGGGCGGCGATATTCCGTGGGTCAGCGCCAAGGATGTCTCGCAGTGTGGCGAAGTCTTCCTCACTGGGGCAGAGCGGACCATCACGACCCTTGGGGTCGAGGAAAGCGCAACGCAGGTGATGCCCCCTCTAAGCACCGTGGTTGTTGCCCGCGGGGCCACAACAGGCCGTATGGCGCTGCTTGGCCGAGAAATGGCGATGAATCAAACCTGCTACGCCCTCGTCAGCACGACCGGGACCCCATTCGCCCTGCACTGCCAGCTACGCCAGGGGATCCATGAGCTAGTGCACGCAGGGCACGGCTCCGTATTCAACACGATCACGACCAGCACCTTCAACAGTGGGCGCTTTGTGCTGCCCCCAGGTAGCCTGCACGCGGAGCTTGAAAGGCTGGTTTCTCCCTTGTTCGGTCGAATTCTCGCTGCGTCCGAGGAAGCCCGGGCCCTCGCCTCGGTCCGCGACACACTCTTGCCAAGGCTGATCTCAGGCGAGGTTCGAGTGGAGCAGGCAGAACATGCAATAGGGATCGTTTGATGGATCATCTTCGGCGATTGGGCAACTCTATCTCAATCCCGATCCCGCCGGACGAGAACGGCTTCACGGGGCGCGAATGCCCAAACTCCGACTGCGAGGGCTATTTCAAGATCGAATTCGGTACGGGCTTCAAAGGGAAGGGACTCCCGTGTCACTGCCCCTACTGTGGTCACACCGCTGGGCACGATAGATTCATGACCAAGGCGCAAGTGGAGTACTTCAAGTCGGTCGCACTGAGACGCGTGACCGATGCGTTCTACGAGGATCTCAAGAAGCTCGAGTTCGACCATAGGCCAAGCGGCGGGCTTGGAATCGGCATGTCGATGAAGGTCAAGCGTGATGGCCCAACGCCTATCCACTACTACCGGGAGAAACGGTTGGAGACGGAAGTAGTTTGCAGCAGTTGCACGCTTCGGTATTCGGTTTACGGTGTCTTCGCCTTCTGTCCGGACTGTGGCCAGCACAACTCCCTGCAGATTCTTGCGAAGAATCTCGACATGGTCGAGAAGATGGTGGACCTAGCGGCGGGCATAGAAAGGGAGCTTCGCGACAAGGTCACCGAAAACGCCCTTGAGAACTGTGTGTCGGCGTTCGACGGGTTCGGGCGCGAGTTGTGTCGCCTCTACGCGAGGAAGGCACGGAGCGGCACCAAGCCGGAGGAGGTCAGCTTCCAGAATCTGGACGTTGCGAGGACCCGCCTGCTGGCTCTCTTCGGGGTAGACCTCTCCGCTAAGGTGAGCGTGGACGATTGGCGTGGTGCTACCAAGAGCTTCCAGAAGCGGCACCTTGTCGCGCACAAGCTAGGTGTGGTGGACAGAAGCTACCTCGCGAAGACCGGCGATAGCGGGGCCGTCCTGGGGCGGAAGATCCTGATTGGTGCTGACGAGGTGAAGAGACTCGCGAAACCCATCAGGACGCTTGCCTCAGGCATGTTGGCGAACCTCCAAGAGCTGGGCGAGAGCGAATGACTAAGACAGGCCAGGCAGCACCCAAGATCCCGCGCGAGGTGTTGGCGTCGGAGCACGGTATCTGCGAGCGACAGCCACTCAGGTATGAACGCCCGGCAAGCCCTGTAGGCAGCG
>JAKALX010000235.1:0-1844 GCA_021823905.1 Chloroflexota bacterium
CGATCCGCACCTTGCCGCGATACGAGCCGCGGACAGCGGCGATGCCGACGCGCATCGAAACGTCGTAAGCGCCTGGGGCGACCTCGACGAGCCGCTCGCAGCCAGGGATGGTTGCTTCGAGGACGCGCGGATCGAGGAGGGACGCCCAGACGACGCTCCGGGGTGCGTCGAAACGATGTTCGCCGATGAGCTCCACCTGTCGCCGCCTCCGTTGTATACCTTACAGCCAAGTGCCCGGCCCGCTGGAAGCGGCAATGCTGGCCGGGCGCGACCAGCGGGCTCAACGGCCCGAGAGGTGAAACGAAAACGAATGGGTTTCACCCTATCTTCATGTGGAGAGAGTATGAATCAGCAACGGCGGCGCGCGCGTAGTATGTGCGTGTCCCATACTGGGTGGTGGAGGCGAAGGCATGAGCACGATGACCGAGGATCGGGACAACACGCCGGCAGCCCCCCCGCTGCACGACGCGGAACTGGTCGGGATGCCGCGCTGCAAGCGCTGCAACCTCACCTACCTCGTCACGAAGTCCACGAGCGCGCTTCGCCTGACCTATTGCAGCTTCCTCTGCGAGCTTGGCGACCTCGGCTTCAGCATGACCGGTCTCGAGACCATGCAGCGCAAGCCGAAGGATCAGCCCTCGCCCGCGCCCACGGGCGAACCCCTGAGCGTCGAGTAGCAGTCCCCTCCCTTTCCAGAACGAAGTAGTCGAGACACGTACGCGGCTCCGATCACGGTCGAATCGTCAATCCGTTGCTCGCGCGCTAGCATTGTGACGGGCAGCACGAACCATGGCGCATTTCTCCATCTACCTCTTCTGGGCCGGGCTCACCACCGCCGTCATCGACGTGGCGCTTTACGCCGCCTACGTCGCCAGTGCCTCACTGTCATTCCGCCGCATGAGCGCGCAGACGAGCGCGGGCACGGTCACGATCGGCGGGGCGACCGGGGTGCCGAACCCCGGCATCGGCCGCCTGGCGACAAGCTTCCTCGCGTTCACGGTCCTCTTCCTCGGCGGGCAGGTGGCGGCGCGCTGGGCGGCGACCGGTCACGCGCCGATCGCGAACCTTTACGAGTTCACCGCCGCCTTCGGGTTCGGCATTGCAGCCGCCTACCTCACCTTCGAAACAGCGACGGGCCAGCGGCGTGTGGGCGTCGTCGCGACCCCGATCGTTGCGGCCATCCTCGGGATCGCGACGCTTTTCCCGACGGACATCGTGCCGCTCATCCCCGCGCTGCAGAACGGCCCGCTGCTCACCATCCACGTGAGCGTGATGATGATCTCCTATGCCGTCCTCACCGTGGCGTTCTGCGGGGCGGTCATCTACCTGGTGCAGGGCGGCGAGGGCAGGCGCCGGTTCGCGTCGCTCCCTAGCGCCGACGCCGCCGGCGACCTGGCGCACAAGGCCGTCATCATCGGTTTCCCGCTGCTCGGGCTCGGCATCGCCCTCGGCGCCTGGTGGGCGAACAGCGCCTGGGGCCGCTACTGGGGCTGGGATCCGAAGGAGACGAGCGCGCTCGTGACCTGGCTTTCGATCGCCGCCTACTTCCACGCTCGCGCGGGCACCGGCTCGGTCGCGGGCGCACCCGGCATCCGCAGGATCGTGCCGGCGAAGATTCGCCATGGCTGGCGGCCCGACCCGATGTGGTGGCTGATCGTCATGTGGGGCCTCGTCATGTTCACCTACTTCGCCGTCAACCTCTGGGTCAGCGGTCTGCACAGCTACGCGGGGGTCTAGGGCTCGCCGCCGGCGCGCGCGCGGCAGCAACAGGAACGGAGGGGCAACATGGCACGGGGAGAGTGGGCAGAGCGCTGGCGAGCGCTGGCATTGCGTGACCAGATGGC
>JAKALX010000235.1:1854-6229 GCA_021823905.1 Chloroflexota bacterium
CGTAACCTCGCCGGGCGCCTGGATGACGGCAGCGAGACCCGGCCGGACCCGATCCTCGACTTCGTGCTGGACCGCCTCAGCGAGGAGATGACCGTGATCGACATCGGGGCGGCGGTCGGGCGGTGGACGGTCCCCATCGCCGAGCGGGTGCGCGCCGTCAGCGCCGTGGAGCCGGTCGAAGCCATGCGCCGCGTGCTGAGTGAGCGGGTTGCCGCCCGCGGGCTGACGAACGTCCGGCTCGTCGAATCGCCCTGGCTGGACGCCAGCGTTGGCCCGCACGACGTGGCCGTCGCGGCGTACTCGATGTACACCTCGCCGGATCTGGCGGCCTTCGCTCGCAAGATGGACGCCTGCGCGCGGCGCGCCTGTTTCATGGCGCTGCGGATCCCGGCGCCCGACGGTGTGATAGGGGAGCTCGCCGAGCGCATTCACGGGGAGTGGCACGACAGCCCGAATTTCGTTGTGGGCTACAACGTGCTCCTCGAAGCGGGATTCGCGCCGAACGTGTTCGTCGAACCACTCGCGGTCTTGCACTGGACAGACCCCTCGATGGCGGACGCGGTGGGCCGCGCTCACCGCCATCTGGGGCTGAGCGACGGCAGGTACGACGGGCTCATCGTGGAGACGCTCGAGGCGCGGCTGACGCGCACCGCCGACGGCTACCGCTGGCCAGACTGGATGCGCTCGGCCATCGTCTGGTGGGAGCCCGCCCCGCCTTCGAACGAAAGCTGACGCGGGCTCAGCGCGGCATGCGCAGCCAGCTCACGTCGCTCCAGTCGCCGCCGGCGATCGCGGCGAGCCCGTCCTTCGGCTGCCAGCCGGCCACCCAGTGGCGGAGCGCCGGGTCGTAGGCGACCACAATCCAGTCCCCTCCGCGACCACCGCGTTGTGCGCCGCTGCGGCGGACCGCGCCGATCCGGTCCGCCCCGTTGAACCGGGCGATGAACACGCCGCTTGCCGCGTCGAGCAGCACGTCGCGCAGCGAGCGAAGGTAGGCCGCGAGCGTCGTGTCGTCCGGCCACTCCCCGCGCAACAGGACGTGCTCGAAGTACGAAGCCTCGGCGACCGGCGCCTGCTCTCCGGCTGCGAGCGTCCGGCCGCGCCACGGCTCGCCCGCCAGCGAGGCGGGAAGTTCGACTCGCGCCGCGGGATCGAATCCGCTCGCCGCGATGTCGGCGAGCGCCAGGCGCACCACGTGCTCGGGCACCGGGTCGTATCGCTGGTCGAGCGCATAGAGAAGGACCGCCACGTGATCGCGAGAACTCATTCCTTCGAGCGTAGAAGGTCGTGGCCCGCGCGGCGAGCGCCGGCCACGATCGCGCCTCGACGGAAACAGGGTGACAGGGTTTTCCCGAATCTTTGGTTGCAGTTCAGGAAACCTTCACCGCGATGCGGTGGACTAACACTGGCCCGTGGTACTGTTCACTCACGGGACGTGGGGTTGTAGGACGCAGGTGCTTCGCGGGGTGGTTTCTCGACTTCCAGGATCATGGTCGGCGCAGGCGGCGTCGAGGCTGCGGGGCACGCATCGCCGTGCCGATTATCTTTCGGTGACCCCCGCGCAGTCTGAGGAGAGGCGTTTGCCAGAGCGCCTTCGTGGCGAGCGGAATCTCTATTACGCGGCAAAGTTCGCCGGGCAGGTCGCGCACAATTTGCTGATCGCCGCGCTCTTCCTGATCGCCGGCACGAGCTCTCATGCGGCCATCGGACTGAGCAGCCTGTTCATCGCGATGCTTGCCCCGGCCATCGTCTTCGGCTTCCTTGGCGGCGCCGTCGTTGACCGCATCGGTCCGGCGCGCGGCTTCGTTCTGGGATCGGCGCTGCGCCTCGGCGCCGTGGTAGCCGGCATCCTCGTTCTCCACGGAGCCGGCAGCGCGTGGATCCTCGCGTTCGTCTACACCACCGTTTCGCAGGTCGGTGGCCCGGCCGAGATGGCGCTCGTCAAGACACTCCGCGGCCGCGCGACCGGGCGTGCCCATTCGGTCGTGGTCGCGCTGCAATACGGTGGCCAGGGGCTGGGCATGCTGGTCTTCGCTCCCGCCCTGTACTACCTCGGAGGCCCCCCGGCCATACTTGCGGGCGCCGCTGTTGGATTCGCGGTTCTTGCGATCATGGCCGCCGTCCTGGCCATCCGGCTTCGCTCGACTCCCGCCGCCGAGACCCAGCCCGCCCGCTCCGCCTTCAGCTTCATGGACACCGTCCGCTTCTTCCGCCGCGAGGCGCTCGCGCGCGACGCCATCGTTGTTCTCGCGATCAAGGCGATGGTCGCGCAGGGCGTGGTTGTCACGCTGCCGCTCTACCTCAAGCACGACATGGGCCTCGGCAAAGAGGCGCTGGGATTCCTCCTTATCCCGGGTGTGGCGGGCGTCGTCGCCGGGCTCTTCTGGGCGGGCGGACCGCGCCTCACGGTGGATCGCTGCCGGCAAACGATGCGGCTCGCACTGCTCGGCATGATCGTCTCGGTCTTCGCCCTCGCGGCGCTCGACCTCAGCATCGCGATCATGGCCGAGTACAGCCACGTGCCACCCATCGCCGAGCTCGCCGTCTCGATGAACACGACCTTCGTCGTCGCCCTGCCAGCGGCGTTCCTCCTCGGGATGACGCTCGCCGCCTCGCTCGTCACGGCCCGCGTCGTCCTGACCGACCGCGCACCCCTCGGCCAGCAGGCGCGCGTCTTCGCCGTCCAGTCGACCCTCACGGACGCGCTCGTTGTGCTGCCGCTCCTTCTCCTCGGTGTCGGCGCCCAGTTCGCCGGCGCACGGCCCACGCTCGCGGCCATCGGCCTGGTCGGATCGGCTGCGTTCCTGCTCATCGAGCATCCGCGCTTCCGTCCGCGGCCGGTGGTCAGCCCGCTGCTGCTCGCCGCCGAAGCCTGATCGAAGCGGGCCGAGCCTGCCTCGCGCGGCGGCTCACAGCGTCTCCGTCGCGACGAAACATGGCCATCGTGAGCCACCGGGCGCGACAATGCCCGGGTGACCACTGAACCTGGCCCACCACAAGCCAGGCGGCCGGCGATCAGAACAAGGATCGCACTCGCCGCCGGCGCCCTTGGGACAGCGCTCGTGGCCGCGGTTGCCATTGCCTTTGCGGCCGGGCAGTGGGGCCAGGGCGAAACGCCAGCGCCGCAACCAACCCCGGTGGCCGCTGCGGGCGAGGTGATCGACAGTCCGTCGCTGGTCGCTCTGAAGATGGTCGATTCGAACGTCGGCTGGGCGCTGGATGCCCACCTTGGTGAGATCTTCGCTGTGGTCCGAACAGACGATGGCGGCCGGACCTGGCGCGACGTCTCGCCGAATCACCACGTCAATGCCGCCTTTTTCCTCGACCGCGACCACGCGTGGGCGCTGATCGTGCAGCGCGTCGGTGCCAGCGCCGAAGTCCAGGCGCGGGTCTATTGGACGCAGGACGCCGGCAGAAGCTGGAAGGCGGGCTCGGTCCTCGACGGTGCTTATCCCATGGGCCAGCTGACCTTCGCGGACGCACAGCACGGCTGGTTCGCGCAAACTCGCCGAATCAGTGACGGGAGCCAGGAAGTCGCCATCTTCCGGACCGCCGACTCCGGTCTCACCTGGCGCCAGATGTCGGCGACCATTGCGGACGACCGCGCCTCCGAGACCGAACGCCTGCCCGAAAGCTGCCACAAGACCTTCCTCGTGCTCGATCGTGCGCGCGGGTTCGCGACGGGATCGTGCCGGGGTGGATTGCCTTTCCTGTTCCGAACCGAGGACGGCGGCGCGACGTGGCGGCGCCAGGTCCTCCTCGTGCCGGGCGAGAGCGGTCAGGTTGGCGTGTGCGTCTGCAGCGTCTCCGGTCCGACATTCCCGACGGCAAATGACGGCTTCATCGCGGTTTGGGGCGACGTTCGGGCCGTGTATGCGACGCACGACGGCGGCGTGACGTGGCAGCAAGCCGGTTGGCCGGCGGACGCCGGGCCGAGCGGGATCAAGTTCGTCGACGCACTCCACGGCTGGCTCTCTGACGCACGGGACATCTACGGAACGACTGACGGAGGCGCGACGTGGACGCACCTCTCGCGCGTCCTCGACGGCGGGCCGCTGAGCTTCATCTCGCCGACCGAGGGTTGGGCGTGGCTTCGCCACGGGTGGGAGGAGAAGGGCCCGGCCGCGCTCGTCCATACGACCGACGGCGGGCGAACCTGGGCAGTGGTCAACCCGTGATGGCCGATTGCCGATTGCCGATTCGAGTCGCGCCCCGGGTCAGGCGTCGCCGGTGAGGAACCGGCGTGGGACTTCGCGCAGCATCAGGTCGATCGCCGCTTCGGTGACACCGTCAGCGCGCAGCGCCGGGACCGCGACGGTGCTCACGAAGAGATAGCGCGTTTGGCCCTCCGGCGGCCGCGCCTTTCCGCCGGCGA
>JAKALX010000236.1 GCA_021823905.1 Chloroflexota bacterium
CATGCGCAGGCTGAAGTCGCCGACCTGGGACCACTTGATGTCGCTGAGGATGGCGGTGTGCCCGCCGAGGTGGAGGAAATCGTGGAGGACGAAGAAGAAGAGGACGAACGGCGTGCCAATCGAGATGACGCCGACGAAGTCACCCTTGCGCGGCATCATTCGCCCGAAGAAGGTGAGCAAGAGGAAAAAGCCCGCCGGGATCGCCGCGAGCAGCCAGGCCTGTTCAGCTCCCATGCGTTCTAACGGCCCCTTCTACCACTTCATGGTTGCCGCTTCGTCCACGTTGCTCGTGGCGCGGTTGCGGAACAGGCGGATGACGATCGCGAGGGCGAGACCGACTTCCGCGGCGGCGACGGTGATGACAAACACCGCGAAGATCGCGCCCGTGACCTTGTTCGGGTCGAGATAGGCGGCGAACGCGATGAAGTTCAGGCTGACGGCGTTGAGCATCAGCTCGACGCTCATGAGCACCAGCACGGCGTTACGCCGTGCGAGCACTCCATAGACTCCGAGGGAAAAGATGATGGCGCTGAGGACGAGGTAGTTCTCAAGCGGAACCATGGCTAGTCGCCGTCCTCCTGCCGAGCAAGGATGATGGCCCCGACCAGGGCTACCAGCAACAGAACGGAGGCGATGACGAACGGCGCGCCGAAGTCGACGAACAGCCTCTGGCTGATGAGGTTGAGGTCGATCTGCGCCGGCTTGTCGCTGAGGTTCCCGGGCCAGGTCGTCTTGAGCGCGACGATCACCAGGAGCGCGCCCAGGACCCCGCCGACGATGAGCGCCCAGGGGGCCTGCGTGCCGTTCACCCGCTCCGGCTTCCCGCTCGCATCGACCCGTGTGAGCATCAACGCCAGCAAGATGAGGACCGTGACGGCGCCGCCGTAGATGAGGAACTGGACCAGGGCGAGGAACTCGACGGTGAGGAAGACGTACATCGCGCCAACGCCGCCGAGGCTGAGGATGAGGAAGATCGCGCTGTGTATCACCGAGCGCGAAAAGACGACGCCGGCCGACGTGCCGACGATTGCCGCGGCAAAGATCCACCAGAGCACTTCGGTCGCCATCAGTTCGCACGCTCCGGGACGACGCCGCCAAGTTCGCGGATGGTCGCGGCTACGTCCTCCGGGATAGGTTCGCCAGCGGCGAGCGCTTCGTTCGCCTTGCGTTCGGCCCGCATCCGCCGCGCGCGGACCTTCTCATAGCTGTTGGGGTCGCCCTTCGGCCCGATGCCGATGCCGGGTGGAAACACCATCTTGCCTTCGTCGGCGGCGCCCGCTGCGGGGGCCGCGGCCGCGCCGGCGGCGGTGGGTGGCGCCGGCGCCAGCGTGGCCCAGATCGAGCCGCCGGGGGCGAGGTCCGAGCCGAGGTCGTAGAGCGTCTTCGCGATGTCCTCGGGGATCTCCTCCCCGGCGGCCGTCAGCTCCTGGAACTTGCGCTCGGCGCGCATCCGGCGAGCGCGAACCTTTTCCGCGCTGTTGGGGTCGCCCTTCGGCCCATCGCCGACACCGGGCGGGAAGCGCATCGAGCCGTCCGGGTTGGTGCCCGTGAGCGGCCCGGCCGAGGCAGCGGCGCCGCCCGCTCCGGCGCCCGCTGGCGCCAGCGTGGCCCAGATCGAGCCGCCGGGGGCGAGGTCCGAGCCAAGGTCATAGAGCGTTTTGGCGATGTCCTCGGGGATCTCCTCGCCGGCGGCTTTCAGCTCCTGGAACTTGCGCTCGGCGCGCATCCGGCGGGCGCGAACCTTTTCCGCACTGTTGGGGTCGCCCTTCGGGCCGTCGCCGACACCGGGCGGGAAGCGCATGGAGCCGTCCGGGTTGGTGCCGGTCAGGACTTCGCCGCCAGCGGCGACGCCGGCGCCTCCCGCGGCGGCCGCCGGCTCGCCCGGCTTCATGTTGGTGTAGAGGGCAACGCGGTCGAGCACTTCCTGGGGCACCGGCTCGCCGCGGTCCTGGTATTCCTTCGCCTCGCGCTCGGCGCGCATCCGCTTCGCGCGGATCTTTGACTCGGAGAGGATTTCGACCTCGGCGCCCGCGGCGCCAGCGCCAGCCGCCGTGACCGGCGCCGCCTTCGGCTTCTCCGGCTCGCGCTCCTGGATGGCGGCCGGACCGCCCTCGGCGATTCGCTTGAGCTGCGCCTGGCGATCTTCCGGGCGCCCGCCCTTGAAGCTCTCCTCGGGGGCCGCTTCGCCCTTGATGACGGCTTCTATCGTGGCGATGTTGTCCTGCGGGCGGAAAGCCTGGATCCTGCCCTCGCGCGCCGCCTTCGTCAGCTCGTCGATGTCCATGTGCAGGTCGCGGCGGTCGTACGAGCTGTGCTCGTGACCGGTCCAGGTGTTGTCCATCACGATCGCTTCGAACGGGCAGACCTCGACGCAGATGTTGCAGCGCATGCAGCGCCCGTAGTCGATCCAGAACTTCTCGACGACCTTGCGGCGGTTGCTCGTGCCTTCGACGTACTTCGGGTTGTCCTGCATCACCGCGGTCATGCAGTCGACCGGGCAGTTGCGCACGCAGATGTTGCAACCCGTGCAGAACGGCTCGTCGTGGTCGAAATCCCAGGTGAGCACCGGGAAGCTGCGCTCGCGCACGGGCAAGGCGTGCCGGTCATCGGGGTACTGGATCGTCACCGGCTTCCGAAGCGCGGCGGAGAGGGTCACGCCGAGGCCTTTGACGATACCTTTCATACCGGCGTCCCCTGGACCTGGCGATACGTCCCAACCAGCCCCGACGTCTTCTTCGGCCGGCGGATTGCGCGCGCGATGATGATTCCGACGAGCAACGCCGCGCCCAGCCCGCTCGTCACGAAGAGGAGTTCTTGCGGCCAGTCGTAGACGAGGATGAAGCCGTTCATCAGCAGTTGGACGAGCGCGAGCGGGAGCAGCACTTTCCAGCAAAACGCCATCAACTGGTCGATCCGCAGGCGCGGCACCGTTGTGCGAACCCAGATGATCGCCGCGATCCAGACGACGCTCTTGATCAGCGTCAGCGTGAGCTGCCAGCCCCAGCCCCAGTCGCCGCCTTTCGGATATTCCCAGCCGCCAAGGAAGATGACCGAGCCGAACACGCTCCAGGCGATCATGGAGGCATATTCGGTGAGCTGGAACATGGACCAGCGGATGCCCGAGTACTCGACGAAGTAGCCGCCGGAGATCTCCGATTCCGCCACGGGGATGTCGAACGGCGCGCGGTGCAGCTCGCTCAGCATCGCCGTGAAGAAGATCAGGAAGGCGAGCGGCTGGAGGAGGATGAACGGGCGGTAGTGCTGCATCGCGGCGATGGCGTCGAGGTCCAGGGTGCCGGCGATCATTGCCACGGAGAGCAGGCTCATGACGAGCGGGATCTCGTAGCTCACCATCTGGCCCGCGGCCCGCACGCCGCCGAGGAGCGCGAACTTATTCCCCGAGCCCAGGCCCGCCATCATGATCCCCACGATGTTGAGGCCGAGCACGGCGAAGACGTAGAACAGGCCCATGCTCAGGTTGCGCACGCCCCAATCCTGCGCGAACGGGAGCACGGCCAGCACCATCAGCACGGGGATGAAGGTGAGGTACGGCGCGAATTCGAACACCCAGCGGTCGGCGGCCGCCGGCCGGATGTCCTCTTTCGCAATGAGCTTGAGGGAGTCGGCGATCGCCTGGAGGAGGCCGTAGGGGCCCGTCCGCATCGGGCCCAGGCGCATCTGCATGCGCGCGACGAGCTTCCGTTCCCCGTAGGTCCAGTACATCACGAAGACCGTCATTACGAGGACGACGATGACCACGCGGATGATCGCGTCGAGCCAGCTGTAGCCGAAGAACGGATCGCCGAAGGTCACTTGTCCACCTCGCCGAGGACGATGTCGAGCGACCCGAGGATGATGATCGCGTCGGCCACATAGGTGCCGACGACCATCTCGCGCAGGGCCGAAAGGTTGCAGAACGAGGGGCTCCGGAGCTTCATCCGGTAGGGCTTGTTCCCGCCGCGCGCCATCGCGTAGACGCCGTACTCGCCCTTGGTGCCCTCGTAGCGGAAGTACGCCTCGGCGTTGTCGATCCGGAGGGTCTTCGGCAGGTCGGGATTGAGGACGAGGCCGCCGGGCATCTGATCGAGGCATTGCTCGATGATCCTGGTGCTCTGGTACATCTCGCTCAGGCGGACGAAGAAGCGGTCGAAGATGTCGCCCTGCCTGCCCACCGGGATGTCGAACTTGAGGCGATCGTAGACGCCGTAGGGCTCGGCCTTGCGGATGTCCCAGGGAATGCCTGTCGCGCGGAGCACGGGACCGGTGATGCCGAGGGCGATGGCGCGCTCGGCCGTCATCGGCGCGAGATCGCGGCAGCGCTCGACGAAGATCTCGTTGCCGGTGAGCAGCCCGTCCAGGTCTTCGAGGCCCTGGTTGATCGAGCCGAGCAACCAGCGAACGCGCGACTCGAAGTTGTCGGGCAGGTCCATCGCGACCCCGCCGATCTTGATGTAGGTCGGGAACATGCGGTCGCCCGCGACCTCTTCGAAGAAGTCGTAGATGCGTTCGCGCTCGCGCCAGGCATAGACGAAGGACGTGCCGAAGGAGCCGACGTCGGCGCCGAACGCGCCCAGGAACATGAAGTGCGAGTTGATCCGCGAAAGCTCCGCCATGATGACGCGGATGTACTCCGCGCGCTCCGGGACCGTGACTCCCGAGATCTTCTCCACCGCATAGCAGTAGGCGGCCTCGCAGGCCATGCCGGCCAGGTAGTCGGTCCGGTCCCAGTAGCCCATCGCCTGGCGGTAGTCGTTGTTCTCGCTGAGCTTCTCCAGCCCTCGGTGGAGGTAGCCGATGTACGGCTCGCAGTCGACGACCATCTCGCCGTCGATCGTGAGGACCATGCGGAAGACGCCGTGGGTGGCCGGGTGCTGGGGGCCGATGTTCACGGTCATGTCGACCGTGTTCAGGCTGGGGTCTTCGAGTTTCGAAACGAGGGCGGGTTCGGGCCAGCGTGTCATCAGAAGGTGAACCCCGCGCTGCTGTCTTCGATCCCCTGCTTGATGTCCGCCTTCTGCAGCGGGTGCGCCTTGAGGAGCGGGTGGATGTGCAGGTCCTCCTCCAGGAGGAGGTTCTTCAGGTTCGGGTGGCCATCGAAGACGAAGCCGAACATCTCGTGCGCCTCGCGCTCGTGCCAGTCGGCGGCCGGATAGAGGCTCACAAGGCTGGGCACGTGCGGGTGGCCGGCCTCCGTCGGAACCGTCACCTGCAGGGCGTGTCCGTGCGTGAACGAGTAGAAGGCATACTTCAGCGCCATGCTCTCGACGAGGTCGACACCGGTGATGTTGCGGAGGAAGTCGAACTTGAGATCCTTCGCGTCGCGCAGCCCCTGCACGAGGGCGAAGAGATGCTCCGGCGCGACCGTCACGTCGAGGTCGGTCTTCGTCTCGCCGATTTCGACGGGAACTTTCGGGAGAAGGCGCTGGATCATGGCGCCGAGGGAGGCGTTCGGAACCTGCTGACCGACCGGGTAGGGCAACGTCTGTTCCTGCGTCATCCGACCATCCGCTTGTCTTCCATGATCTTGCGCTGGAGCGCCAGCAGGCCGTCGATCAGGGCTTCGGGCCGCGGCGGGCAGCCGGGCACGTAGACGTCGACCGGGATGATCTTGTCCACGCCCTGGACAACACGATCGTACTCCGTGTAGGGGCCGCCGTTGGTGGCGCAGGCGCCCATCGAGATGACGTATTTAGGATTCGGCATCTGCTCGTAGAGGAGCTTGATCGCCGGCGCCATCTTCTTCGTGACCGTGCCCGAGACGATCATCACGTCGCTCTGGCGCGGGCTGGGGAAGGGCACGATGCCGAAGCGGTCGAGGTCGTGGTTCGCCATGAACGTGCCGATCATCTCGATCGCGCAGCAGGCGAGGCCGAACGTCATCGGCCAGAGCGACGACTTGCGGCTGACCGCGAGGAGCGCGTCGACGGGCAGCTGGGCGACCCCGGGCAACACGATCTTGTAGACGGCCCGCGCCTGTGGCGGTTCTACCGGGAGCAGGCGTTCAGGCTCGGCGCCGTAGTCGGGCACGTAGGGCGGGATGGCGGGATTCGCGGCTTGCTTCTCGCTCATTTCCACTCCAGCACGCCGCGGCGCCACGCATAGCCGAGGCCGAGCGCGAGCACACCGACGAACACGAGCATCTCGTAGAAGACGAATTTCCCGAAGCTGAGGAAAGTGACCGCCCAGGGGAAGATGAAGACGGTTTCGACGT
>JAKALX010000237.1 GCA_021823905.1 Chloroflexota bacterium
CATGCGCAAGATCTCGTCCTTCGGCAGGCCGGCGCCTGGCTTGCCCGCGTCGTACGGCGCTTTCTCTTCGGCCGCCATGCGCACGTGGTCGGTGATGTCGCGAACCGCCTTGATGATGCTCGCCGGCTCCAGCCCGTGCTCGCGGTTGTACGCTTCCTGGATCTTCCGCCGCCGGTACGTCTCGTCGATGGCGGTCCGCATGCTCGCGGTCACCTGGTCGGCGTACATCACCACCCTGCCTTCCTGGTGGCGCGCCGCCCGCCCAATCGTCTGGATGAGCGACCGGTTCGAGCGCAGGTACCCTTCCTTGTCCGCATCCAGGATGCAGACCAGCGACACTTCAGGCAGGTCGAGCCCTTCGCGCAGGAGGTTGATCCCGACAACCACGTCGTACACGCCGAGGCGCAGGTCACGCAGGATTTCGACGCGGTCCAGCGTCTCCACCTCCGCGTGGAGGTAGTGCGTCTTGATCCCCATCTCGACCAGATAGTCCGCCAGGTCCTCGGCCATCTTCTTCGTCAGCGTTGTCACCAGCGCCCGCTGGCCCCGGTCGACGACGCGCCGGATCTCCGCCATCAGGTCGTCGACCTGGTTCTTCGTCGGCCGCACTTCGATCTCCGGGTCGAGCAGGCCAGTCGGGCGGATCACCTGCTCGACCACCTGCGTGGACCGCTGGATCTCGTAATCGGCGGGCGTCGCGCTCACGAAGATCGCCTGGTTGATGTGCCGGTCGAATTCCTCGAACGTCTGCGGCCGGTTGTCCAGCGCGCTCGGCAGGCGGAAGCCGAACTCGACCAGCGTCTCCTTGCGCGCCCGGTCGCCGAAGAACTGCCCCTGCACCTGCGGCAGTGTCATGTGCGATTCGTCGACCACCAGGAGCCAGTCATCCGGGAAGTAGTCGAGCAGACACCACGGCGTCGAGCCCGGCTCTCGCACCTGCAGATGGCGCGAGTAGTTCTCGACGCCCGGGCAGTAGCCCGTCTCTCGCAGCGACTCGATGTCGTAATGCGTTCGCTCCTCGAGCCGCGCCGCCTCCAGGATCTTCCCCTGGTTGCGGAAGATCTCCAACTGTTCGGCCAGCTCCGCTTCGATCCCCGCGATCGCGCGCTCCATGCGGTCGGCCGTCGTCACGAAATGCTTCGCCGGGAAGATGTCGATCTCGTCGCGCTCCGCCATGATCTCGCCGGTGAGCGGGTCGAGCTCGACAATCCGCTCCACCTCGTCGCCGAAGAAATCGACTCGCACCGCCAGCTCGTCGTAGCTCGGAAGAATCGTGAGCGAATCGCCGCGCAGTCGGAACTTGCCGCGGACCACGTTCATGTCATTTCGCTCGTACTGCATCGAGACCATCCGCCGGATCGCCTCGCCGCGCGCGAACGGCCTGTTCTTTTCGAAATGGAGGACGAACTCCTGGTACTGCTCCGGCTCGCCGAGGCCGTAGATGCAGCTCACGCTGGCCACGATGATCACGTCGCGCCGCGTGAACAGCGATCGCGTCGCGGCGTGCCGCAGCTTGTCGATCTCCTCGTTGATGTCCGCGTCCTTGGCGATGTACGTGTCGGACCGCGGGATGTAGGCCTCGGGCTGGTAGTAGTCGTAGTAGGAGACGAAGTACTCGACCGCGTTTTCCGGGAAGAACTCCTTCAACTCCGAGCAGAGCTGCGCCGCCAGCGTCTTGTTGTGCGCGAGGACCAGCGTCGGCCGCCCCGTCTGGGCGATGACGTTCGCGATCGTGGAGGTCTTGCCCGAGCCCGTGACGCCGAGCAGCGTCTGGTACCGGTCGCCTCTGTTCACGCCCTCGACCAGCTTCTCGATCGCCTCGGGCTGATCCCCGGTGGGCTGGTAATCGGCCTGGAGCTTGAACGGCGCGGACTCGCGGGTCGAGAGGAGCGGCATCCAATCAGTGTAGCAGCGAGCGAGTGCGGCGAACATCCGTTCGCAGGGCGAGATCGCCGTAAGCGAGAGCCAGCCAGGGCGCGCGCTAGCAGGCCGCCGAGGGCGCCCTCCCGGCCTTGCGGTCGATGGCGTCACGGAGGGCGATGCCGCCGAAGAGGCCGGCTGTGACGGCGAGCCCCAGGGCGCTGCCGCCAGCAACCATGGCGACGGCGGGCACCGGGCAGGTGCCGGCGATCGCCCAGCCGCTGCCGAAAACGGCCGCGCCGAGGACGTTGCGGCGAGCGATGGGCTGGCGGACGACCTTCAGCTCGCCACCGAGCGGCGTTCGCCAGCGGCGGCGTTCGAGGATGACAAGGATCGGTGCGGCGACGGCGATCGCCGAGGCCATGAGGAGGAACACATCCGGCTCGCGAAGGCGAAGCATGTCGTGGATGACCTGGTAGTCGCTCAGGCGGGCGGCGGCGACGAGGAAGCCGAAGGCGGCGCCGACGAGCAGCGCGGCCCGGTTCACAGCGAGCCTCCGGTGGCGAAGTGCAAGACCGCCGTGACCGCGACCGCCGTCGCCATGAACGTGCCCGTGGCGGCGAGGCTGGCCGGCGAGAGCGACGAGCAACCGCGCAGCCCGTGGCCCGAGGTGCAACCGCCGGACCAGCGGGCGCCGAAACCCATCACGAAGCCGGCGCCGACGAGGATCGGGACGAGCAAACCAAGGGGCACGTCGGCGCCGAGCTTGCCGTAGTCGAGGTTGGGTGAGAAGCCGCCGCGCAGGATCGAGGCGACCAGGGCGCCGCCGATGAACCCGGCGAAGAGCCACACACGCCAGGATTCGAACGGCCGGCGGCGGACGAAGGAGATGGTCTCGGAATAGGCCGTGGTGGCGCCGAGCGGTTTGTTCGCCAGCGCGTAGAGGGCGACGACGCAGAGGCCCATCAGCGGCCCGGCGATGTACCAGGCGAGGCGGTCGGGAAGGATGTCCATGAGCGAGTCCTCTCGGGGCAGCTGCCCGCGTGTGTGTACATTATCTAGTTGATTGACTCACTCAACAATAGGGCCAGTGCCAGCCCGCGTGCGCGTGCTGCTAGACTTCCCGCATGCCGACCGCGACCGGGCTGCTGAAGGCCGTGGAGTTCGTCCACTTTTGCGAGGACCTGGCGATGGCGACGCTCGGGCCGACGTTCCCGCGGCCGGAGCGCAAGGCGATGTGGACGATCCTGCAGCTGCACTACGGCAACCCTGACGCGCACTTCGAGCTGCAGCCGCAGGTCTCGCACGGGCGGGTCGAATTGGGGCTGCACTTCGAGGGGCCGGTCGAACAGAACGATCTCTTCGCCATGGCCCTCGCGGAGCGCGCCTCTGAGCTGATGGCTGAGCTCGGGCCGGGCTGGGAACTCGAAGAGTGGACCTCAACCTGGCGGCGCCTGCACCGCGTGTACCCGATCGAGCGGCTGGACGTCGCGCTCGGACGGGAGGTCGCAGCCGAGCTTGCGAAGGCGCTGCGAGTGCTTCAGCCATTCGCGGCTGCCTGCGCGGAGAACTATGTCCCTCGAACGCCGGCGCCGGGCCCCAGTCGCGAGAGCCGCGAGCGGCACTGGCGACGTGCAAAGCGGTCCGGTTAGCCGGGCCGGGTACCGGGAGAGTTGCGATGACAGCAGTTGTGGCGGCCGTGAGCCGGAGCGCGACACACACGTTCAGCAAAGCGAACGCGGAGGCGATCGAGCTCGTCGCCGGCCTCGGCGTCGCGGGCGACGCCCACCAGGGCGAGACGGTGAAGCATCGCTCGCGGGTGGCGCGCGACCCGAATCAGCTGAACCTGCGCCAGGTGCACCTCATCCACGCGGAACTGTTCGAGGAGTTGGGTAGCGCGGGGTTCGACATCCTCGCCGGGCAGATGGGTGAGAACGTCACGACGCGTGGGATTGACCTTCTCGGCCTTCCCACGGGAACCCGGCTGCGGCTGGGCGGCACGGCCGTGGTCGAGGTCACGGGCCTGCGAAACCCGTGTGCGCAGCTCGACGGGCTCCGGCCCGGACTGATGGCGGCGACGCTCGGACGGGACGCTGACGGCAACCTCGTGCGCAAGGCGGGAATCATGGCGATCGTCGTCACTGGTGGGATCGTGCGAGCCGGAGACAACATCACCATCGATCTGCCGCCGGAGCCACGGCGCCCGCTGGCGCCTGTATGAACACCGGAGAGGGACAGGACGCGACAGGAGCGGCGATCGACGGCGAGGCAATCTGCCTCCTGCCGGCGGTGGAGCTGGCGCGGCTCGTTCGGACGAAGGAGATCTCAGCCCGGGAGCTGACCGGGGCCCACCTGCGCCAGATCGAGCGCTGGAACCCACGGGTAAATGCGATCGTCACGCTGACGGCGGAGCAGGCGATGCAGGCGGCTTCCGACGCTGATGAACGCCTGGCGCGTGGCGAGCCGATTGGGCCGCTGCATGGGCTGCCGGTCGTGCACAAAGACCTGTTCGCGACGAAGGGCGTGCGGACAACGAAAGGGTCGCCGATCTTCGCGGACTGGATGCCGGACTATGACGATCTGCCCGTGGCGCGCATGCACGCGGCCGGCGCGATCATGCTGGGGAAGTCGAACACGCCTGAGTTCGGCGCGGGCTCGCAGACGTTCAACGCAGTTTTCGGCGCGACACGGAACCCGTACGACTTCGCGAAGACCTGCGGCGGCAGCTCCGGGGGCTCGGCGGTGGCGCTGGCGACCGGGATGGCGGCGCTTGCCGACGGGAGCGACGTCGGCGGCTCGCTGCGCAACCCCGCGAGCTTCTGCAACGTCGTCGGTCTGCGGCCGTCGGCCGGGCGGGTACCGGGGAAACCGGGCTGGCCGAGGTTCGACGTCTACGGACCAATGGGGCGAATGGTCGACGACGTGGCGCTGCTGCTCAGCGTGATGGCGGGTCCGGACCCGGTTTCGCCATTGTCGATTGACGAGCCGGGCGACGGATTTCGCGAAGTGGCCGCGCTCGACCCGCGCAGTGTGCGCGTGGCCTGGAGCCGCGACCTTGGCGGGTTGCCGGTGGAGCGGCGGGTGACGGCAGTGCTCGAGCGACAGCGAGACCTGCTGATTTCCCTGGGGTGCGAAGTCGACGAAACAGAGCCGGACCTTTCCGACGCGGGCGAGATCTTCCACGTGTTGCGGGCGCTGATGTTCGAGACGGATCTCGGACCTCTTTACGACGAGCACGCGGACCAGATGAAAGACACTGTGCGCTGGAACATCGAGGAGGGCCGCCGGCTGACGGGTTCTCGGATCGCCTGGGCCGAGCGCGCGCGGACGGCGCTTCAGGAGCGCGTGCGCCAGTTCTTCGAGCGGTACGATTTCCTTATTTGCCCGGTGGCGCAGGTGCTGCCGTTCAGCGTCGACATCCCGTATCCGACGGAGATCGACGGCCGCCCGATGACCAACTACATCGAGTGGATGAGGTCGTGCACGGACATTTCGGTAACCGGACACCCGGCGCTCTCGCTGCCCGCGGGCTTCAGCGGGGAGGGACTGCCCGTCGGGATGCAGATCGTCGGGCGTTGGCGCGGCGAGCGAGCGCTGTTGGCGTTCGCGAAGGCAATCGAGGGGACTCGACGGCCCTGATCGGCACCGCCCGGCGTGTCGCTCGCGCTCCACGTACTGCGTCTTTACATTCGCCGGATGAGCGCGAATACTCGCGAGCATGTGGAAGTTCCTGCACCGGCAGTTCACGTACTTCAGCTGGGGATTCGCGCTCGCGATGGCGGCGTGCATCGCCTACGCCGTTGGCGTCTCCGACCTGTTGAAATACCTGGTTATCTCGGCGGTCGTGGGCGTCGTGGTTTCCATCGGGTTGTTCATGCTCGAGCGGCGATTCCCGGAACAGACGAGCACGGCGCCAGACGAATAAAGCCGAGGCCCGCGCGGTAGCAAGGGCGTGGGCGCCCACGGGCAGCGAAGGCCGGCGCGAAAAACTCACACGGCTTTCCGGGCCACGCGCTCCCTACGGGTCGCGCCTCGGATTTGGCGCGCGGCCGGATCGTGGGGCGGTGGTCGTATAGGCTGTGCGCATGAGCGCCCCTCGTGCCTGGTCGAGCCCGGCGGCCTTCCGCGCCCTTCCCGAACACCAGCAGGGAATAGCCGCCGTGCTTGGCGCGGCGGTGTTGTGGAGTACGGGCGGGCTGTTGATCAAGGCCGTCTCGCTGGACGGGCTCGGGGTGACGATGTGGCGATCGCTCCTCGCGGGCGCAACGATCTACCTCATCGCTCGGCCTCCGCTGGTCGGGCCGTGGAAGGCGGGCTGGCTGACGTGGGCGCTGGCGGTGAGCTACG
>JAKALX010000238.1 GCA_021823905.1 Chloroflexota bacterium
GGTCGACGTCGTGAACGGAGACCGGCCCGACACCGATCGGCTTCGCCACGTTGCCTTCCTCGGGGTTCGCACACGTCCGTTCAGCTACGCGAACCGCGGCCTGGCGCCCAACAACACCCCCGTGTGGGTGGTGCTCACGGCGCCGTCCGGCGCGACCTGGGAACTTGGCGAGCCGAGCGAGACTGACGTCATCCGTGGCACGGCCACCGACTTTTGCCGCGTGGTGACGCAGCGGCGCCACCTTACCGACACGAAACTTGAGGTGACGGGGCGGGCCGCAAGCGAATGGATGGAAATCGCCCAGGCATTCGCCGGACCGCCCGGCCCGGGCCGCCAGCCAGGCGAGTTCGCGCACGAGAAGGGACCGGCATGAGCGAGGAGCTGGTTCATCTCGAGATCGCCGGCGGAGTGGCGACGATCACGCTCGACTCGCCACACAACCGCAACGCGCTCTCTCGACAGCTTGTGACTGACCTGGCGCGCCACCTCGAATCGGCTCTTGGCCATGAGGGTGCGCACGTCATCGTCCTCACTGGCGCCGGGCCGGCGTTCTGCGCGGGCGCCGACCTGAAAGAGCAACGCGAGGCCAACGAATCGGCGGGCGATCAGCCACGAGCGACGGGGCTTGCCCAGGGCGGGCTGCCGCAGATTCTGACGGCTATCTGGGAGTCGCCGAAGCCGGTGATCTGCCGGCTCAACGGGCCGGCAAGAGCCGGCGGGCTTGGGCTCGTCGCGGCCTGCGACTTTGCAATCGCGCCGGAGAGCGTGACCTTCGCGATCAACGAAGTCCGGCTGGGCGTCATCCCGGCGATCATCTCGGTCGTTCTGTTGCCCAAGCTCGGCGCCGGCAAGGCGCTGGAGCTCTTTCTCACCGGCGAGCCGTTCAGTGCGAAGCAGGCGGCCGAGTACGGCATCCTGACCGCGACCGCTCCCGACGGTGAGCTCGACGCGGTCGTCGGACGCTACGTGACGGCGCTGCGGAAGGGCGGCCCGAAGGCGCTGGCAGGGGCCAAGCGGCTTGTTCGCGACGTGCCGAAGTTGCCCATGGACCTGGCGTTCGACGAGATGGCGACGCGCTCGGCGGCCTTCTTCGCGTCGGAGGAGGCGCGCGAGGGGCTCCGGTCGTTCGCGGAGAAACGCCAGCCCGCCTGGGCGGAGGGAATCGAATGACCCCGCCGTTGCCGAAACCAGTCCTGCGCGTCGCGAACTGCTCGGGGTTCTACGGCGACCGGCTCTCGGCGGCGAAGGAGATGGTCGAAGGTGGGCCGATCGATTTCCTCACCGGCGACTACCTCGCCGAGCTGACGCTTCTCATCCTGTGGAAAACCCAGCAGCGCGACACGAACGGTGGCTACGCGACAACGTTCCTTCGCCAGATGGAGCAGGTGCTCGGCACGTGCCTCGACCGCGGAATCAAGGTGGTCACTAACGCGGGCGGGCTGAACCCGCGCGCCCTTGCCGCGAAGATGCGCGAACTCGCCGACGCCCTCGGCCTGCAAGCGAAGATCGCCCACATCGAAGGCGACGACGTCCTGGCCCGCATCCCTGCGCTGCAGGCGAAGGGAGAGGAGTTCAGGCATCTCGACAGCGGACGCACGCTGGCCGAAGCCGGGGTGCAGCCGGTCGCGGCGAACGCCTATCTGGGCGCCTGGGGGATCGTCGAGGCGCTCAATAGCGGGGCCGACGTTGTCGTTTGCCCGCGCGTGACCGACGCCTCGCTCGTCGTTGGCCCCACGGCCTGGCACTTCGGCTGGAAGCAGGACGACTGGGACCGGCTCGCCTCGGCGGTGGTCGCCGGGCACATCCTGGAGTGCGGCGCCCAGGCGACGGGCGGTAACTACTCGTTCTTCCAGGAAGTCCCAGGCCTCCAGAATCCCGGGTTCCCGCTCGCCGAGATGCACGGCGACGGCTCGTTCGTCGTCACCAAGCACGAAGGCACGGGCGGTCTCGTCTCGGTCGGAACCGTGACCGCACAGCTGCTCTACGAGATCGGCTCAGAGCGCTACATGAACCCGGACGTGGTCGCGCGCTTCGACACGATTCAGCTCGAACAGGAAGGCCCGGACCGCGTTTTCGTCCACGGCGTGAAGGGCGAGCCGGCGCCAGATACGACGAAGGTGTGCATCAACTACCTCGGCGGCTTCCGAAACTCGATGTCGTTCGTCCTCACCGGACTGGACATCGAGGAGAAGGCGAAGCTGGCCGAGGAGACGCTGCTGGCGAAGATCGGCGGCCGCGAGCGCTTCGACGAGGTCACGGTCCAGCTCATCCGATCGGAGCAGGAAAACCCGGAGACGAACGAGCTTGCGGGAGCGGTGCTTCGGGTGACCGTGAAGGACCGGGACCAGCGCAAGGTCGGCCGGGCGTTCTCGGGGGCGGCGACCGAGATGGCCCTGGCGAACTACCCCGGCTTCTATGGCACGGGGCGGCCGGGCGAGGGCGATTCGTTCGGCGTCTATTGGCCCACGTTGCTGAAGGCGAGCGAGATCGACCAGGTCGTCGTCGCTCCCGACGGGCGTCAGCACCACATACCGCCCGTTACTTCCGTGGCGGCAACGCCCGCGATCGAGCCACCCCGCACTCACAAGGCGCCCGTCCCCAGCGGACCAACCGTCCGAGTGCCGCTCGGCCGCATCGCCGGGGCACGTTCGGGCGACAAGGGCGGGAACGCGAACGTCGGGATCTGGACGCGGACCCACGAAACCTACGCCTGGCTGGCGAGCTACCTGACCGTCGAACGCTTCAAGGAGCTGGTCAGCGAGGCGCGCGACCTCGAGGTGCGCCGCTACGAGCTGCCGAACCTGCGGGCGATCAACTTCGTCGTCGTTGGGCTGCTGGGCGAGGGCGTCGCGTCTTCGACGCGGCAGGACGCGCAGGCGAAGAGCTTCGGGGAGTATCTGCGGGCGAAGGTGGTGGAGATGCCGGCGGAGCTGCTTCACGGCTGACGGGCACGGGTTCATTCGGAAGCGCGTCAGTTTCTGTCGCGCAAACCGAAGTGCGCATTCAGAACTTGTTTGAGAGGCGTAAGAATCACGACGAGCGCGCCAAACTTGTACTCGTGTACGAGAGATTCGCCTGTTACTCAGCGTTAACGGTAGGTAGACTTCGCGACAACTTCAGGCGAACCCAGGTTTATGCCCAAGTGGAGGCGAAACGAGCCCATGCCCACCAGGACCACGCCAGCCCGATACGCTGTCGTGGGCGCAGCGATTGCGCTCGTTGCGCTCATGACCGCGCTGTTCCCCACTCCGGCTCGGGGAGCGACTGCACCTCAGCCAACCTCCCTGACCCCGTACGCCGGGCCCCTGAGCGGCGGAACGCTCGTCACGATTAATGGTTCCGGCTTCACCGGAACGTCGGCCGTGACGGTGGGCGGAGCTCCTGCCTCGTATACCGTGGCTTCGGACACACAGATCACCCTCACCGCGCCGGCGTCAGCGTCACCTGGTCTGGCACCTGTCCAAATCACGAATCTTCAGGGAACGGCGTATATCGGGTACCACTATTTCTACCCGACCGGTACGACATTCCTCGTCAACTCGAGCGCTGACACGTGGAACGACGCGAACTGCCAGCCAGCGCCCGGAACGTGCACACTCCGACAGGCCTTCAACGCCTCGAACACCCACGTCAACGAGGACGGCTCCGCGAACGCGATCAACTTCGGCATCTCGGTCCCCGAGACGGGCCCGATTGTGATTCAACTCGATCCGGCGAAAAGCTGGGGCCAGGTGGCGCTGGGCTGGGCAAACACGCCCGTTGTCATCAATGGAATCACGCAGCGCGGCGCTGTCTGTGACGAAACCACCCGAAACATCCGGATCCAGATCAATCCGGGCTCAGGTCTTGGGCCCGACATCGGTGGCGTCGGCCTGTCGCATGGCCTCGGTGATGGGAGCGTTGTTCGCGGGGTTGCCATCGGCGGCTTCACCGGTCCCGGCATCAACATCCACAGCAGCAACAGCCGCATCGAGTGCAGCAATCTTGGCATGGACGCAGATGGATCGACGACGCATGGCAACGGCGGGCCAGGGGTCGACATCCAGGATGGCACGGGCAATATCATCGGCGGGGGCGGCGCAGGCCACCGCAACATCATCTCGGGGAACGGCGGCCCAGGCGTGCGGGTCTCTACCGCGAACAACACCATTTCCGGCAACTACATCGGCATCGACGTGACTGGCTCTTTAGCGAGGCCCAATGCGAACGGCATTGGTGTCGGTAACTCGCACGGAGCAGCGACGGGGAACGTGATCGGCGGAACGTCCCCGGACCAGCGCAACATTATTTCTGGCAACACCGGTGGTGGCGCTCCCGTCGGAGTTCTGCTCTGGAACGGCAGCAACCGCGTCGTTGGAAATTACATCGGCACGGACGTCTCCGGGCTCCACCCGATCCCAAACGGGCAGGGCATACGTATCGAATCCGCTGCCGACAACGTCATTGGCGGAATAGAGACCGGCCAGGGAAACGTGATTTCTGGCAACAACGCGGCGGGAGTAGTTCTTGCCAACCCAAGCAATTCGGTCTCCCCGGCGAGAGACACTGTCGCCGGTAACCTGATCGGCGTCGGCGCGGATGGCGCTTCGGCACTTCCCAATGCCCGCGGTGTCAATTTACTCAGTGGCACCGCCAATCAAGTGGTCAACAACACGATCGCCCACAACCACGGTGGCAGTGGCCTCAATGTCGGGTCGGGTGCCGCCGGCAACAGCGTTTCTCAAAATGTGCTCTTCGATAACGGCCCATATGACGTCCAGGATCCGACGTTGGGAACCGGTACGGCAGGCACCGCTAACACCTACATCAAAAATCTTTGCCAGTTGGCCACGCCGCCATCCCTGTGCCAGGCTACGTCTGTCGCGGCGGTGACGGCGACTACCGAGGCATCGGTCACGACCTCGGCGGGGACCCCAAGTACCGGCACGGTCACGGCCACAACCGACGGCGGAGCCGGAACCGTCGCCGTCGCCACATACAACGCCGATCCCGGCCCAACTCCTTCGTTTAGCAGCGCCGGTGGCTACTTCGACGTGTACGTCACACCCGGCAGCACGTTCACGGGCGCCACCGTCACCTTCTACGACCCAGCGGGCGGGACCGTCCTCTACTGGTTCGACGGCATCGCCTGGCTCCCCGTTCCGAACGTAAGCGTCGCTTACCCCCCGGCCGGCGGCACGTGTCTTTCGTTCGTCGTCACGCCTACGAGCACCCCAGGTCTGGCTGACCTCGGGGGCACCGTCTTCGCCACCGCGACCAATCCTCCGGTCCTCGGCACAATCACTGCCACTCCCGTCCCCGCGGCGATCGGCGCCCCTGTGAGCCTCAGCGCCTCCTTCACCGACTCCGACATCGCCGACACCCACACCGCCACCGTCGAATGGGGTGACGGCACGCTCGCGCTCGCGAGGGTCGCTGAGTCCTCCGGCATCGGCGCCGCCACCGCGACCCACGCTTATGCGGCCGCCGGCGTCTACACCGTCACGGTGACGGTCACAGACAACCACGGCGCCGGCGACACAGAGACCTTCCAGTACGTCGTCGTCTACGACCCCTCTTCCGCCGGCCACGGCAGCGGATGGTTCACCTCACCCGCCGGGGCTGCCGCCAGCAAGCCCACCGCGACCGGTAAGGCCGAATTCGGCTTTGAGCTCAAGTACAAGAAGGACGGGGTCACCCTCGACGGCTCATTCGAATTCCACTTCGAACTCGCCGGGATAGAGTTCCACTCCACCTCCACCGACTGGCTCGTGGTCTCCGGCAGCAGCATCACCCTGAGCGGCCAGGGCCGCCTCAAGGACGCTTCCGGCTACGCGTTCCAGGTCTGGGCCGCCACCGGCGGCAAAGGCGTCGGCGCAGTCCGTGTCCGCATCTGGAACACGAGCACAGGGGTTGTCATTTACGACAGTCAGCCAACCTCACAGCTCACCGACCCGCCAACCATCCTCATCGGGGGCGGAACGATCAGCACGAAGCGCTGACCATGGCCGCCCGGAGCGAGGCAGCCGGGATATCCGGCTGCCTCGCTCCATTCTCCCACGGGTGGGGTTCAGGGTTTTGCGCGCCGGGGGCGGACGGCAGGGTAGCGATGCCATGGGTGGTCCTTGGTCGGGCGACCGTCGACGACGCGGAGAGGGCGCGGCGGGC
>JAKALX010000239.1 GCA_021823905.1 Chloroflexota bacterium
GACACCAATGATGGAGCGCTCGGTGCCGACGGAGATGTGAGCCTGGTGGCCGGTCTCTTCGACACGTTTGACGATGAGGTCGAGGTCTTCCGGAGTGGCTTCCGGGGATACAACGATAATCACGGGAAAATCTCCATAGCTGTTCGAGCTAGCGCGCGGTCGCCGGGCTGCTCGAGCTGAGATCGGGGCGGAGGCGGGCGGCCTCACGGAGGTAGATATGGCGGATGTCATGCTGTCCTCTGTCGGTGTTCCAGTGGAGGAGGACGCGAATGCACATCGGGAGCATTCCCGGGACGGACATCTCGTGGCTCTGCATGAGGGGGACGGAAGTCCAGCCCATGAGGCGCGCGGCGACGGCCGGGAACTCGGCGTAGACGTCAGGGGTCGTGGTGAGCCAGGCGGAGGCGAGATCGCAGGTGTCGATCTCGTTGGCCTCGATCATCATCGTGAGGAGCTCCCTTGTTGCTTCGAGGATCTCATCACGGGTGTTGCGTGACACGGTGGTCGCACCGCGGACACCACGAACCGGCATTCGCGCGGATCCTCCTCGGAGGGGTGAAGGGTTAGGTGGAGTGGCGAGCCTGTGCGGCCTGGCCAAACAGCCCGGCCGACGGGCGCCCATATGCACGGCCCGCGAGGGGCCAGCGCCACGCCCATCGGCGCTCGCTTCTCCCTCTGGGGGCCTCATACACCTGCCCGTTATCGGCCGGAGACATCCTTTACAAACTCCATGACGCGCTGCGCAAGGCGGTCGGTTTCGGCAGCGTCGATTGCAGCGATTATAGCAGAGCCGATCACAGCCGCATCAGCGACGGCGCCGACGGCCTCGACGTGCTCTCTGCGGGTGATGCCAAAGCCGACGGCGAGGGGCAGATCGGTGCGCTCGCGGACCCGCCCGAGGAAGAGCGGGAGGTCGTCGACGGCGACGTTCCCCTTGCCCGTGGTACCCGTGACGCTGACGCAGTAGATGAAGGCGTCGGCGACCGCGGCGATCTTCTCGATTCGTGCGTCGCGGGTGGTTGGCGCGACGAGGGGGATGAAGCTCATGTCGTTTGCCTTGCAGGCAGTGAGAAACGAACCGGCCTCCTCGGGGGGAAGGTCGACGACGATGAAGCCGTCGGCGCCGGCTGCCCTGGCTTCGGCAGCGGTCCGGGCCTCGCCGAGGGAGAGGATCGGGTTGTAGTAGCCCATGAAGACGACGGGGGCGCGGAGACCGCGGGAGCGAGCCTCGCGAACGAAGCCGAAGCAGTCGCGGAGGGTGACGCCGTGCTCGATGGCGACCTGATTGGCGTGCTGGATGGTGGCGCCGTCGGCGAGCGGGTCGCTGAAGGGGACGCCGATCTCGATGACGTCGGCGCCGCCCGCCTCGAGCGCAAGGAGGATCGGGACCGTCTCCTCGGGAGACGGGTAGCCTCCGGTGACGTAGGCAACGAAAAGCGGCCGGCGTTCGCCGTGGGCGCGGGCGAAGAGGTCGCGGAGCTGCTGGGACATGGGGCTACCTCCCGGCGTAGAGCAGGACCAGGCTGACGGTGTTGAACATGGCATGGAAGGCGACGCTCTCCCAGAGCGAGGCGCGCGACCAGTACAGCCAGGCAAGGGCCAGGCCGATGACGAAGAACGGGATCATGCTGCCGACATCCAGGTGAGCGAGGGTGAAGAGCGCGGCCGAAACCGCGGCCGCGGGCCAGAACCCCCAGCGCAAGAGGCCGGTGAAGACAAAGCCACGGAAGAACGTCTCCTCGGCGAACGGCGCGGCGACAGCAGCGACCACGGCAGCGAGCGCCATGGTGGCGCCGTCGCGGGTGACGGCGGCGGGGACGGTACTCGCGGGAACAAGCGCGTCGATTCCGAGAGCTTCAACAACGAGGACGTAGACGCCCACCATGAGGTAGGCGGCGACGACGAAAACGGCGGGGCGCCAGAGCCAGCGGGCGCGGTAGCCACCGAGGCCGAGGGCGCGAACAAACGCGCGAGGTGTCTGCCGGGAGACCGCGAGGGCGATCACGACGAGGAGGACTTCGTAGGCGAGCGTCGTCGTCATCGCAAGGCGAACGGCAACCTGGTCGGCGAGGATGCGCGGCGGCTTCGGCAGCGGCTGGCCGCTAGCAGCGGCGGCGAGGCGCTCGTCGGCGTATTTCGCTACCGTGCCGGCTTTCACGAACCAGTCGCCAACGTCGTTGACCTGGTAGTCGGCGCCGGTTATCGCAACGAGGGCGACAAGGAGCCCGGCGCTGAAGACAAACGAAAGGGCAGCGAGCGCCAGGCCGAGGAGCACTTCGCGCCCCGCCCAGGCCTGCGGCCGCACCGGCCGAGAGAAGGTCGCCTCTGCGGTCAGAGCGTCACCCCGAGCGCGGCGGCAACGGTGTGCATGTCCTTGTCGCCACGGCCGCTGAGGCCAATGAGGAGGTCCTGGTCCGGGCGCATCGTGCGGGCGACCTGCATCGCGTGGTAGATGGCGTGCGACGGCTCGAGCGCGGGGATGATGCCCTCGGTCCGGGTTAGCGCCTGGAAGCCTTCGAGCGCCTGGCGGTCGTCGACGGCGACGTATTCGGCGCGTTCGCTGGTCTTGAGCCAGGAGTGCTCGGGGCCGACGCCGGGGTAGTCGAGGCCGGCGGAGATGCTGTGGGTTTCGAGCACCTGGCCGTTGGGGTCCTGGAGGAGATACGTCTTCGTGCCGTGGAGGACGCCGGGCCGCCCGGCTACCAGCGTGGCCGAATGCTTGCCGCTGCCCACGCCGCTGCCGCCAGCCTCGACGCCGATGAGGCGGACCGGGTCGTCGAGGAGCGGATAAAAGAGGCCGATGGCGTTGCTTCCGCCGCCGACGCAGGCGATGGCGACATCGGGGAGCTTCCCGGCTTGCTCGAGCATCTGGGCGCGGGCCTCGCGGCCGATGACGGACTGGAAGTCGCGGACGATCGTCGGGAAGGGATGGGGACCGATTGCGGAACCGATGATGTAGTGGGTGGTGCGGACGTTCGTGACCCAGTCGCGCATCGCCTCGTTGATCGCGTCCTTGAGGGTCTTCGAGCCGGAGTCGACGGGGACGACGGTGGCGCCGAGCATCTTCATGCGGAAGACGTTGAGCGACTGGCGCTGGATGTCCTCGGTGCCCATGTAGACGGCGCACTCGAGATCCATCATGGCGCAGACCGTGGCGGTGGCGACCCCGTGCTGGCCGGCGCCGGTCTCGGCGATGATGCGTGGCTTGCCGAGCCGCTTCGCAAGGAGCGCCTGTCCGAGGGCGTTGTTGATCTTGTGGGCGCCCGTGTGGGCGAGGTCCTCGCGCTTGATCCAGATGCGGGCGCCGCCGCAATCGCGGGTCATGCGTTCGGCGAAGTAGAGGGGCGTTGGCCGGCCGACGTAGTGCTTGAGGAGGTCGGCGAGCTTCGCCTGGAACGCGGGGTCGCGGCGCGCCTCGTCGTAGGCGGCCTCGAGGTCCTCATGCGCGCCGACCAGCGTCTCGGGGATATAGCGGCCGCCGAATTCGCCGAAGCGCGGCGAGAGCGGCCGCGGCGCTGATTCAGTTCCCAACCGGTGCTCCCTTCGCCGCGCGGATGAAGGCGCGGATCTTGTCGATGTCTTTCTTGCCGGCGGTCTCGACGCCGCTCGAAACGTCGACCGCCCAGGGTCGCACCTGGCGCACCGCTTCAGCGACGTTCTCGGGCGCGAGGCCGCCGGCGAGGAAGAACGGCGTGCGGTGGGCGACTTCGGCGGCGACGTCCCAGTCGAAGGTTTCGCCGGTGCCGCCGCGCGCGTCCTTGCTCCCCGTGTCGAGGTGGACGGCGGCCGAATACCCGGCGGGGGCGGCGTCGTTCACATCAAAAGCGGTCGTTCCGGGCCTGATGTGCACGGTACGGATCACCGGACGCTCGATGCGTGCGACAAACTCGTCGTCTTCGGCGCCGGAGAGCTGGACGAGGTCGAGGCCGGCCGCCTCGGCGATCTCGTTGACGTCGCTCACCGACTGGTCGGCGAAGACGCCGACGATGAGCGGCCGGATACGCATGAGCGCGAGCTCGATCGCGTCGGCCCAGGCGGGGAACCAGCTCCCAGCGGAGACTTCGCCTCGCTGGGGGCCGTCGAACGAGGGACGAGGGAGGAGGGAGGAAGGAGGAGGATTAGGCGCGAGGCGTGAGGCGCGAGGCGCAAGGCGATGTTCCTTGAGCGCTTCGATGACGTCGTGACATTGCTGGGGGGTGACCTGGCGCTTCGACTCGGCGAAGACGAGGCCGATGAAATCGGCTCCTGCTTTCGCGGCTTCGAGCGCCGTTTCGGGGTCGCGCAGGCCGCAGATTTTGACGAGAGTCATGATGGAGATTGCCGATTGCCGATTGGCGATTGCCGATTGGGGATTGTCAATTGGGGATTGGGCTGGCACAGGTAGGCGAGGGCGGCGACAACCAGTTCATCGAGTGACCGGGCGGAATCGAGTACGAGGCGTTCGCAGGACGGTTCGTACATGCCGGGACGGCCGAACCCAGCGCCGCGCTTCCTGGGGTTCGATTCGAGGCGATGACGTGTGGCGAGGCGCCGCTCGATAAGTTCCCCATCGCAGCGGCATTCGATCATTGCGTACCCGGCGGCGGCCTGCGCAGCGGCCGCGCGTCCCTGCTCCTCGATGTTCGGCCAGTAGCAAGGGCTGTCGACGATTACCGAGAGGCCCTGGTTGAGGAACGAGGGCAGCAGGAGCCAGAGTGTCTCGTACGCCACCTTTCCGGCGTCATCGAAGGGCACGCCTGCGCGGATTGGGCCAGTGGCGAGGATGTCCTTGTCGATCACGACGGCCCCGAGCACGCGCCCGATCGCGCGCGCGAGGGTGCTCTTGCCGCTGCCCGGCTCCCCATGCATCTGCCCCACCACCAACTCGTTCACGCTCGATCCTCCCAATCGGCAATCGGCAATCGGCAATCGGCAATTCCCAGTAGCTCCCGCATCTTCGCCGCGGGGTTATTGGCGGACATGAGGGCTTCGCCGACGAGGACGGCGCGGGCTCCGGCGGCCTGGAAGCGCTCGACGTCGGCGCGGGTGCTGATACCGCTGAGGGCGGCGAGGAGCACGTGCTCGGGGAAGATGCCGGCGAGGCGGTCGGTCGTCGAGAGATCGACGGTGAAGCTGCGGAGGTCGCGGTTGTTCACGCCGATGAGGGCGGCGCCGGCAGCGACGGCACGCTCCGCTTCGTCGGCGTTGTTGACCTCGACGAAGGGCTCCATGTCGAGCTGCTGGCATTCGTGGATGAGGCTGCGGAGGGTCGCGTCGTCGAGGCAGGCGACGATGAGGAGGGCGGCGTCGGCGCCGTAGACGGCGGCTTCGACGAGCTGGTAAGGATCGACGATGAAGTCCTTGCGGAGGATGGCGGGACGGTTGCCGCCAAGGTCGTCGACGGCCCGGCGGACGGCAAGGAGGTCGGCGAGCGAGCCTTTGAACCAGGTCGGCTCGGTAAGGACGGAGATGGCTGCGGCGCCCGCGGCGGCGTAGATGCGGCCCTGCGCAGCAGCATCGGCGCCGGGGGCGATGTCGCCCTTGCTGGGTGAGGCGCGCTTGATCTCGGCGATCAGGGCCATCGGGCCGGCCGCCTGGAGCCGCGCGATGAAATCGATGGCCGCCGGGGAGGTGGCGAGCCGCGCGCGCAGGGCTGCCTCGGGGACGGCCTTCTTCGCGGCCTCCACGTCGAGGCGGCGTTGCGCGACGATGCGGTCGAGGATGGTGGGTTCACTCACTCGGTGCGAACTCCTGGCTGAGGACGACGTAGCGGTCGAGCACCTCGCGGGCGCGGCCGCTGGCAATGGCGTCGCGGGCGATGTTCACGCCTTCGCGGAGGTCGTCGGTGACGCCGGCGACGGTGAGCGCGGCGGCGGCGTTCATCAGGACGAAGTCGGTCACGGGCCCTTCGCCGCCGTCCAGTACGGCGAGGAACTGGCCGGCGTTGTGGCCGGGGTCGCCGCCAACGACGGATTCGAGCGGGTGCACGGGCAGGCCGAAATCGGCGGGCCGAAGCTCGCGCTCGGTCACCTTGCCGTCGGCGACGTACCAGGCGTGGGTGAGGCCGGCCGGGCTGATTTCGTCGAGGCCGTCGGCGGAATGGACGACGATCGTACGTTGCATCCCGCGGAGCGCGAAGGTCTGGGCGACGAGCGGC
>JAKALX010000240.1 GCA_021823905.1 Chloroflexota bacterium
CAACGCGGAGCGATCCACCAAAATTCCTCTGCGTCCTTCGCGCCTTTGCGGCCAATCCGATCCCGGTCTCTGCTAGAATGGACGACCGTATGGCGACACTTCCGACCCCGAGCACCCGGATCCTCGAGGACACCGACAAGCAGCTCGAGAAGCCGTTCCAGCTCATCCTGCTCGACGACGACCACCACACCTACCAGTACGTCATCGCCATGCTCGCCGCTGTATTTCACTACGGGCCCGAGAAGGGGTTCGCCATCGCCTGCGTGGTCGACAGCCAGGGCCAGGCGATCCTCATGACCGGCTCGCGCGACGAAGTGGAGCTGAAGCAGCAGCTCGTCCACGCCTTCGGTCCCGACCCGCTCATGGAGCAGAGCGCCGGCAGCATGACCGCGATCATCGAACAGCTCGACTGACGAACAGCCGCCATGGGGACCACATGGTCCTTCTACAGGGGCCGAACGGCCATCATCCCCAGCGCTCCCAGCCCCGATGATGCGTCCATCGCGGTGGCGATGAGGCGCGCGGCGCTCGCTGTCCTCTCCCGATCCATGGTGTTGCTCGCGCTCATCGCCGCCGTGACTGCCAGTTCCAGCAACAGCTCCATTCCGATGGGGGCGCCGCCAAGGCGCCCCCTCGCTCTGCCCGGCATCCACCCGCTGTGCGGCCATCTATTCGGTACGGAGAGCGCGAGCGACCCGCCAGGCTGTCCCGATCCACCGGCCACCAAAACCCCGCGCCAGCTAACCCTCTCCTTCGCTACACTGGCTCTTCGCAGCGCAACGACCGAGGAGGCCACCGCCCAGCCATGTCCAGCGACTACGGAAGCCGCCACGCGCGCCGTCCCCTGATTCGCGTTCGCCCTGCCACCAACGGCGCCTGGCGCGCCGAAGGCGAAGACACTATCCGCGAAGGCCACGGCGAAACGCCCGCCGCCGCCCTCGGCGACTGGTTCCAGAAGAACGCCGAGCGGCTCGGCTTCGACGTGCGCGTCGACTGAGAGAGGGCCCTCCGCCTACGACTGCCGCCGCGACCGCCGGATGGCCTCGATCTGCGCGCTCTCCTCCAGCGCCGTCAGCCAGTGCAGCGCCTCCCAGAGCGTCTTGCCGCGCGCGTATGCCCCGTGCCCACGCAGGAGCACCACCAGCCGAGACTCCAGCAACGCCGCAATCTGCTCGGATTGCCGCGGGCCCGCCGCCACGACCGGGACGTCGGTCAGATGCAGCTGCCCCTCAAAATCGCCCGGTACGAACTTGTCGGTTTCGAACGAGAGCGCGATCGCGTGCCGCGGATGCGCATGGACCACGGCGTTCGCCCCCGTGACCGCATAGATCGTGTGGTGGAGGACCGTGTCGCTCGAAGGCTGCGGCCCCTCGCTCCGGCCGTCGGGGAACACCCTGCTAATGTGCCGCTCCGCGAGCCGCCCGAGCATCGTCCCCGTCCCCGTGATCCACATCCCCGGCTGCTCGCGCACGGACAGGTTCCCGCCATGCGAAGTCACGAGCGCGAGCTGGTAGAGGTCGCGCCCAACCTCCTGGAACTCCCGCATCACCCCGGCCGGCACATTCACCATCTCAGCCTCTCACTACGCCGTCCGTCCGTACGCAGAGCGTTCCGTACGTGGAGCGTCAGCGACACGTCCCCCGTCCCAATCGGAATCGGCAATCGGCAATCGGAAATCGTGAATCGTTAATAGCCGAACAGGTTCCCCCCACCGTCCACCGTGATCCGCTGCCCCGTCAGGTAGCTCGCCCTGTCCGAGAGCAGGAACAGCACCGCGTTCGCCACGTCCTCCGGCTGGCACACTCGCCCGAACGGCGAGGTCGCGTCGAGCTCGCGCATGTCGAGATCCTTGCGCCCGCGCATCGCACCCGCCAACCGCCGGCCCATCTCCGTCTCCACCAGCCCCGGCGCCACGATGTTCACGTGGATGTTGTTCTTGCGCTCCTCCTTGAACAGCGTCTGCGCCAGCGCCTCCATCGCCGCCTTGCCCATGTTGTAGGGCGAGCCGTTCCCCGCCATGTTGCTCGTCGCCACGCTCGAAATCATCACGATGTCGCCCCGCGGCTGCGTCCGCATCGAGGGCAGCACCAGCTTCGAAAGGTAGAACGGCCCGAACGCATGCGTGCGGACGACCCGCTCCATCTCCGCCGGGTCGGTGTCGGCCACCGAGTTCCCGCGGCTCGCGATCCCGGCGTTGTTCACCAGAATGTCCACGTGGCCGAAGTCCTTCACGATCTGCTCGACCATCGCCGTGTCTTCTTCCAGGTTGTCGACCTGCGCCGCGTAGATCTTCGCCTTCCCGCCGGCGAGCTCGATCGCCGCCGCCGTGTCGCGCGCCGCCTGCTCGTCGCGGCGATAGTTGACGGCAACCGCGGCGCCCGCTGCCGCCAGCTGAAGCGAGATGGTGCGGCCGATACCCCGGCCACCTCCGGTTACGAGCGCGACACGACCTGCAAGCGACATGAACTTCTCCTGCTGAAATGGGATGTGGCCCCATTCTACGGCCCGTTCCGCAACGGGAATGCCCGGCAGGGTGTCCACGGCCGGTGCGGCCACTGGAACAGGTGCGTCGTTTGGGGACAGGAAAGGTCTCTTTACTCACGACACCCCTGGCGTTCCCGTAACGCACGGGAGTATCCGCGAGAGAAGCGGCGGACGAAAACGAAATCGTCGCGCCGGGTCCGTTGACCAGGCCAGGCGAACCTGTGCTACTCTCGGGGCCGCTCCAATTCAGAGCGATATGTACATCCTAATAAGAGGAGCCAGACGAGGCTGCAACCGCGTCTGGCTCCGAGCCGCAAGGGAACCGTCGCAGGGCACCTTGCTGAGCGATTCCGGCATGGCGCCGGAACGTTCTCAGTATAGCGCGCTTTTTCCCTCTCCAATGAGGAAGCGCTGTCCCTTCCCGGCTCAGGAAGGAGACCTCTCCGCAAACGCCGAAACTCCGCGCCCGGAAGACGTTGCATCGACACCATCCGCCCCCGCATGGCCGCCCCCGCCACGACGCAAGGGATTGCCCTTGATCGATCGTCGCGATGTAGGCGCGTGCTCCACTACAAGGGAGAACATCAAAAGTGAAACTGTCTCTGTCTAGCGCGAGGAAGTCCCTCGTCCTCGGCCTTATGGGCCTCGTCGCACTCGGCCTCACCGCCGCGATGGCGGCCTCCTCGGACGGCGCAATTGTCATCAATGACCACCAGTGCTTCGACGCCAGCGGCGGCTACACGATCTGTTATGATCTGCATGTCGAAGGGAACCAGACCACTGCTGCGTCAGGCAATGTCAGTCTCGAGCAAAATGGCTTTGTTAATCAGAGCCTGATAGACCCCAGCGGCAACACCGTTGCCTCGGCCACCCAGGACGTCCACTACCACACTCTTTGGATGGCCAAGACGGCCACGCTCCAGGAGGGTGGCGCGCACTACTCGTTCTCGTCTACTTCCGGCGGCACGACCTGCACTTCGAGTTTCGACATCCACATCGCCAACGGCTCCGTCCAGTACGACAATTTCTCGTCCGCTTGTAGCTGACGCCAGGTCTCAGCCACATTCAGGGGCCGGGGTTTGTTCCCGGCCCCTCTTGATCTCCGTAGGCGCGTCGCCTCGGAACCTACCGCCCGGCCGCCCGCAGCGCGGCCTGCAGGTTCCGCACCGGCGCCGCCGGATCGATCGAGCAGCCGCCCGCGAGGATGAATCGCTTCGTCGTCACCGCGCCAAGGTCCTTCGCGACCTGCGCCGACACCTCCGCCGCGGAGCCCGACTTCAGCAGCCGCCGATCGATCCCGCCCATCACCGCCACGTCCGCACGCGAGGCCACCTCGCTGAGCGACGCGTTCCCCGCGCCGTGCGCGTCCCAGTTGAACGCCGCCACCGGGTAGTCCAGCAGCAGATCCAGCAGGTTGTGGTCGCGGCAGACGTGCAGGACGTTCACCGGCGCCCCCCGAACCTCCGCCAGCACCCGCAGGTCATACGGCCGCCCAAATTCCCGGTAGAACGCTTCGTCCGCCGCGTCGCGCGTCCCCCATTCGACCGTCGCCAGGAAGATCCCCGAAGCCCCGTCATCAATGCTCCTGGCGCTGTAAGCCGCCAGCGATTCCGCGATGCGCCCGAGCCCTACGTGCGCCGACGCAGGGTCCGCCGCGACCGCCGCGCGAAACTCCGCCGGGCTCATCGCCAGGTAGCCGCTCGCGACCGTCAGCGGGTTGAACACCGTCTGGATCACGTCAACCTCGTCGCCCACCGCCGCGACGACGCGCCCGAGAGCATGGAGCTGCTCGGCGAACGGCGGCGCGCCCGGCCCGATGACCGGCATGGCCGCAAGGTCGGCAACGCTCCGCTGCGTCGTGTCCACCCGCCGGGGGTGCGTCGTCCCGTTGAACTCGTACGCGATCCCCCAAGCCTCCCAGTAGTAGGTGAAGCGCGGGTTCACCTTCACCAGGTCCCAGTCGTACGCCCGGTACGCCTCGATCGTCGCCTCCGCCAGCCCCTGCGCCGAGAACTCCCGCGCGAAATCGTGCCCCCAGAGCGCCACCGGCGCCCGGTCGACCGGTTCCCCGGCCAGCGCCGCCCGCAGCCGTTCCTTGTGCGACATCGCTTGCATCGTCCATGACCTCCATTCCGAGTCTACTCCCGCCGAAAAGCCCAGCACTTGCGCCCTGCGCCTCGCGCCTCACGCCTCAATAGCCGCCACTGACAACCATCATTCGTCTCGACTATACTTCCGCGTACGCTCCACCGAGTGACCGGAGGCCCCATGAAGTTCCACTGGTTCCACCTCATGCCCTGGCCCGACCTCCCGGACGACTTCGCCGAGAAGAACCGCTCCGTCTGGGTCGACGTCGACTACAACCTCTTCAACGCCGAGCGCTGCAACGCCGTCTATCACGAGTACCTCGACGAGCTCGAGTACGCCGAGGAGTGCGGCTTCGACGGCATCTGCGTCAACGAGCACCACTCGAACGCCTACGGCATGATGCCCAGCCCCAACATCATGGCGGCCACCCTCACTCGCCGCACCAATCGCGCCGCGATCGTCGTGATGGGCAATTCGATCGCCCTCTACAACCCGCCGACCCGCGTCGCCGAAGAGTTCGCCATGCTCGACATCCTCTCCGGCGGACGCCTCGTGGCCGGCTTCCCCGTCGGCACCTCGATGGACACGAACTTCGCCTACGGCGTCCCCGGCGCCCAGCTGCGCGAGCGCTACTACGAGGCCCACGACCTGATCATGCAGGCCTGGCACGAAAAGGGCGTCACCCACTTCAACGGCAAGTACAACCAGGTGCGCTACCTCAACCCCTGGCCGCGCCCGCTCCAGCAGCCGAACCCGCCCATCTGGATCCCCGGCGGCGGCTCCATCGAGACCTGGGAGTGGTGCGCCGACATGGGCTACCTCTACTCCTATCTCTCCTACTCCGGCTACATGCGCGCCAAGAACATCATGGATGGCTTCTGGAAGCGCATGACCGACATGGGCAAGCCCGCCAACCCCTACCACGCCGGCTTCGCCCAGACCGTCTGCGTCGCCGAAACCGACGCCGAGGCCAAGGAGCTCTACTGGCCCCACATCGACTACTTCTACAACCGCTGCCTCCACGTCTATCCCGGCTTCGCCGACGCCCCCGGCTATCGCACAAACCGGACCGTGAAGGCGGGCATCAAGAGCCAGCTCGAAGCCGCCGCCCAGAACGCCCGCGCCCGCCTCACCTGGGAGGGCCTCGTCGAGCAGGGCTACGTCATCGCCGGCTCCCCCGAGACCGTCACCCGCAAGCTCGAAGAGCTGGCCGACACGCTCAACGTCGGCCACCTCATGCTCCTCCTCCAGATGGGCTCCATGCCGCGCGAGACCGTCATGTACAACACGAAGATGTTCGCCGAGCGCGTCATGCCGAACCTCCGCTCGAAGTTCAACGAGTGGGAAGACCACTGGTACCCCAAGATGATGCCCCGCGAAGACCGCGCCGTCCCAATCAAGGGCGAAGCCCGCATCGCGATGCCCGCGGGCGTCGGCGGCGCCGGCGCCTAGGAGTCTGCCGGTTTAGTGGCCCGTAAGGTATAGACTCATGATCATTTTGGTCATGAGGCCATATCGTGCGTACACCCC
>JAKALX010000241.1 GCA_021823905.1 Chloroflexota bacterium
GAAGCCGTCGACACGCACGTGGCGGGCGTCGGCCATCTCCAGACCCCAGGATCCGATCGGACCGAGCGCGGCCTTGAATCCAATATTCACGAGCACCGCGTCGACGTCCATCTCACGCTCTTCGCCCGTGCGGTTGTCGTAGATCTGGACGTGCTGGACGCCACCTTCGCCCCAGACCCGCTTGAGCTCCCAGAACGTCATCATCGGGATGCCGGCGGTGCGGACGGCGGTGATGCTGGATTCGTGAGCGCGGAAGCCGTCGCGGCGGTGGATCAGGGTGATTTGGCTGGCCCAGTCCTTCAGGTTGAGGCACCAGTCGATCGCCGTGTCACCGCCGCCGACAATCAGCAGCTTCTTGCCGCGGAACGGGCGCTTGTCCTTGACGAAGTAGAAGACGCCCTTGCCCTCGTACTGGTCGACGCCGGGCTTGTCGAGCTTGTTCGGCACGAAAGCGCCGACACCGGCCGCGAGGATCACCGTGCGGCTCAGGTGCGCTTCGGTTGGCGTGCCGAGGCGCCAAACTTCCTCGCCGGTGTCGGTGACGAACCTGGTCAGGGTTTCGATGCGCTGCTCGAAGACGAACGACGGTTCGAAGAGGTCAAGTTGCTGGAGCAATTCCTGGACGAGGTCTTTCGCCATGATCTTGGCGTGCCCCGGAACGTCGTAGATGAGCTTTTCGGGGTAGAGCACTGCAAGCTGGCCGCCCGGCTCGGGGAGCGCCTCGATGATCTTGGTCCGCATGTCGCGCAGGCCCGCGTAGAAGGCGGCGAACAAGCCGGTTGGGCCCGCGCCAATAATGGTCACGTCGAAAACGTCTGCCATGAAGCTATCCTTTGTGCTCCCGATGTACGGCCGCGCTGACGCGGCTCCCCTCATGAAACCCAATCAAACGATACCGAAAAACGGGCAATGGTCCGTTTCTTTGCGCCCCGTGCGCCGGTTTGGCTCAAGATTCAGGTCAGCGCGCCATGCCCTGGTATTCGCGGTTCGGCATAATTCCGGCGCCTGATGCCAGCCGGTTCGTGAAGTTGAACATCGCCGTGACTTCGACGATGTCCCAGGTGTCCTCGTCCGAGAAGCCGAGGCCGCGAAGATCGTCGACGTCCTCTTCCGTCACCGTCACCGGATCGAGCGTGAGCTTCACGGCGAAGTCGAGCATCGCCGTCTGCTTCTCGGAGAGGCCCGCGCGGCGGTAGTCCAGGGTGATGCGATCGCCTTTGACGGGATCCTTGAGCAGGGCTCGTACCGCGAACCCGTGCGCGGTCAGGCAGTAGAGGCACTGGTTCTGCATCGAAACGACCACCGAGATCATCTCGCGCTCGGCCTTGCCAAGGCCCGGGGACGGCTGCATCAGATCCTCAAAGTGCGCGCGCCACTTGTTGAAGCGGCTTTCGCGCCAGGCGAAGGCGAGGAAGACGTTGGGCACGAACCCCAGCTTCTGCTCGAGTTGATCGAACAGCGCCTGCGTTTCGGGCTCGAGCGTCTTTCGTTCGGCAACGGGGAACCACGAGATTCGATCGTCCATGCGCTCAGAGTAGCAGGGGATAGACGCTGGACGTACGAGGCGCCTGATTCTCTATACTCGCCGGCATGATCCAGGTGAAATGGTTTCCAACGCTCGTCAAGCGCACGCGATCGAAGCAAGACCGGACGGAAGTGGCCTGGCGTGCCGGCATCACCCCGCACGACGTGTTCGTCGCGGAAGGGTTCAACCAGGCTGATGCGGAGGCGGTGATGGTCATCATCAACGACTCCCAGGAGAGCATGGGCTCGGCCCTGAAGGACGGCGACCGGCTGGAGTTCATGGTGAGCATCCAGGGAGGCTAGGCACGATTCACGATTGCCGATTGCCGATTGGCGATTCCCTGCCACCCACAGTCGTCTGGTCGAACCGAGAATCGAAAATCGTGAATTGTGAATCGTAGATCGAGCCTCTGGCGGCGCCCCGACTTCCTGCGCCTGTGGGCCGGCGAAACCGTCTCGATCTTCGGGACGCTTATCGGGCAGCTTGCGCTGCAGTTCACCGCGATCCTCTGGCTGGACGCGAACGCGTTCGAGGTAGCGGTCCTCGCGGCCTGCGGGCTCGTTCCCGGCTTCGCGGCGGGGCTATTCGCGGGAGTCTGGGTCGATCGGCTGGCGCGCCGGCCGATCATGATCGCCGCGGACATCGGCCGGGCGCTGCTGCTGGCCACCATCCCGCTGGCGGCGGTCTTCGACGTTCTCACGATCGGCCAGCTCTGGGCGGTGGCGTTCGCGGCCGCGGGGCTGACAGTCTTCTTCGACGTCGCCTACGAAGCGTACCTGCCGACGCTGGTCGAGCCACACGAACTGGTGGAAGGGAACAGCAAGCTGCAGGCGAGCGCTTCGGTCGCGGAGTTCGGCAGTTTTGGGCTCAGTGGCTGGCTTGTCCAACTGCTGCGTGGGCCGGGTGCGGTGTTGATCGACTCGTTGTCGTTCGTCGTGTCGGCTTTCGCCGTCTGGCGGATCCGGACACCAGAGCCGCGCCCGTCAGCATCGGGCGAGCGTGAGCACCTGTTCCGGGAAGCGATCGAAGGCGTACGGGTTGTCGTCAGGACACCCGTGATTCGGTCGCTCGCGGTGGCGAGCGTGATCTCGATGATGGGCGCGCGGATCCTGAGCGTTGTGTACTTGCTCTACCTTTCGCGTGAGCTCGGATTCAGCCCGGGCGTGCTCGGGATGATCTTCGGCATCGGGGGGCTGACATCGCTGGCGGGTGCGGCGGTTGCCGGCCGCTCGCCACGGCTCGGAACCGGACTGGTGCTTGCCGCCTTCATGCGGGCGACCGGGGTGTTGTTCATGCCGCTGGCGGGAAGCGCGTCTCTGCTCGGCGCCAGCTCGCTGGTGGCGAACCAGCTCGTGACCGACCCTGCCTGGACCTACTACGACATCAACGCGATGAGCCTGCGCCAGGCGATCACCCCCAACCGGCTCCTCGGCCGCGTGAATGCCACGGTTCGTTTCGGCGAGTTCGGCGCGCAGATCGTCGGTGTCGCGCTGGGCGGCGTGCTCGGACAGTGGCTCGGCCTGCGGGAGACGCTGTTTTTCGCGGTCGGCATTCAATACGTGTCGGCGGCGACGCTGCTCATCGGTCCGATCCCGCGGCTTCGAGCCATGCCGGCGCTCGCATCCGCGGCGGAAAGCTGAGCAGCCGGGCGGCGGTTGCTACACTGGTGGCATGCGCATCGGCCTGGTAGTCAACGCCAAAGGCGTTCGCGGGCAGAGCGAACTTGCGGCACGTGAAGGCGGGTTCGGATTGACGAGCGCGCGACCGTGAGCGGCGTTCGCCTCCGGCGCGCCAAGATCGTCTGCACGCTGGGGCCGGCATCACGCGACGCGGAGACGATCGTGGCGATGCTGCGGGCCGGCATGGATGTCGCCCGGCTGAACACGAGCCACGGCACCCTCAACGAGCACCTCGAGCTGGCGAAGCGCGTTCGCCAGGTCGCAGCGCAAGAGCAGAAGCCGGTTGCTGTCCTCATGGACCTCGCGGGCCCAAAGCTTCGGACGGGATCGACCAGGGATGGCCAGCCGATCGAGCTCAAGCCCGGCGCAGCGATCCGGCTGACGCGCGAGGTGATCCAGGGAACGGCCGACGCGGTGACCGTCGGGTACGAGCGGCTGACCCAGGACGTACGCGTGGGCGACCGCGTCTTGTTGGACGACGGGAACCTCGAACTCGAGGTGGCGCGCGTGTCGCCAGACGGCCTCGATTGCCGCGTCGTGGTAGGCGGCTGGCTGGGTGAGCAGAAGGGCGTCAGTTTCCCGACCACCGGGCTGACGATGCCGTCGCTGACGCACAGGGACCGCGAGTGTCTTGTCGCGGGCGTTGGCGCGGGCGTCGACTACTTCGCCCTGAGCTTCGTGCGGGATGCGGACGACATCGTGCGGACGCGCGAGCTGATTCGCTCACAGGGCGGCGAAACGCCGATCATCGCGAAGATCGAGCGGCGCCAGGCAATCGCGAACCTGGACGGGATCCTTGCGGAGGCGGATGGAGTAATGGTCGCCCGCGGCGATCTTGGCGTGGAGCTACCGCCGGAGGAGGTGCCGCTCCAGCAACGGCGGATCATCGCGGCCGCCGCCCGGAACATGATCCCGGTGATTACGGCCACCCAGATGCTCGAGTCGATGATGAATTCTCCGCGCCCGACGCGCGCGGAGAGCAGCGACGTCGCGAATGCGGCCTGGGAACTCTCGGACGCCCTGATGCTGAGCGGAGAGACCGCCATCGGCCGCTACCCGGTGGAAACCGTCGCGATGATGGACAGAATCATCCGCCGGGCAGAAGAAGAGATGCCCCCGGACCCGCAAACATGGTTGACACGGGACACCGACGACCACTCGTACGTGGTCGCGCTCGCCGCCCGGCGGATCGTCGAGTCCGACCCGAACATGCGGGGCGTCGTCTGTTTCACGCGCAGCGGCAACACGGCGTTGCTGCTTTCCAAAGTGCACCCGGACGCGCCGATCTTCGCGATCACACCGGACGAGGCGGTCGCCCGGCGGTTGTCTCTGGCGCGCTCGGTGGTGCCGCTGACGAGCCCGGCTGTCGAGTCGTCGGAACAACTGCTGCGACTGGTCGACAGCGCACTCGTGGAGGGCGGGCATCTCGCAGGGGGCGACGAGGTCGTTGTCGTGGCGAGCCTGCCCGTGCGGATCGCGAAGGGGGCGACGAACTTCCTCAAGCTCCATCGCGCCGGCGAATCGGCGGCGTACTGAATGGCACGCGAAGGGACGGCGCTTGTCGCGGAAGCGGGTGACCCCATCCAGGCCCAGATCTGGGTCGACGCGCTCCGCGATGCCGGGATTGCGGCCGGCACGTTCGAACGAGGCGTTGGGGCGGCACTTGGCGGCGCCGTCACGACGGGCGTTTCCCGGTATCCCGTGGTCGTGGCGAGGAAGGACCTGGTCGCGGCGCGGAACGTCATCGCGGAGCTGGACGGCGCGCTCCACCTGGCGCCAGTAGACGACCCCGAACGGCAGCACGCCGCGCGCAGGCGGGCGCTGCTCGTCGCGGCATCGATCGGGCTGGCCATCATGGTGATCGCGGCCGCGGCGCGCATCGCTGCCGGTTGAAGTCCTCAGCGCGCCAGTGAGTCGACTTCGGCCATCTCCTCTGGCGTCAGCGTCCAGTCGCCGCAGGCTGCGTTCTGCTCAACCTGCTCCGGCCGAGTCGCCCCCGCGATCACGCTGCCGACGTAAGGTTTCGACGCGAGCCAGCCGATCGCGAGCTCCGTGAGGCCCTTGCCGCGCGCCTGGCAGAACCCGTCAAGCTTCTCGACGACCCCCCAGTTGCGCTCGGTCATGATCCGGTCGGCCATCGGCGCGGCGGCGGGCCCCGAGAGGCGCGCGCCTTCCGGGATCGCCTCACCCTTGCGGTACTTGCCGGTGAGGAAGCCGCTGGCCAGGGGGAAGTACGGCAGGATCGAGAGCCCGTACTTCTGAGCGGCCGGGACGAGCTCCTGTTCGATGCCGCGGTTCAGCAGGCTGTATTCGTTCTGGGCGGCGATGAACGGCGCGCGGTGCTCGCGTTCGGCCACGAAATGGGCCTCGGCGACCTGCCAGCCCGCGAAGTTCGAGTTCCCGATGTAGCGGACCTTGCCCTGCGCCACCAGGTCGTCGAGCGCTCGCAGAGTCTCCTCGATCGGTGTGCGCGGATCGGGCGTGTGCATCTGGTAGAGATCGATGTAGTCCGTGTTCAGGCGGCGCAGGCTGTCCTCGACCGCCTGCATGATGTACTTCCGTGAGCCACCCTGTTTCGGCAGCGGGCCTTCGCCCATCTTCATCCCGAACTTCGTCGCCAGGACCACCTCGTGACGGCGGCCCTGGAGGATCTTCCCGAGGTATTCCTCGCTCCGGCCGTCGCCGCCATAGACGTCCGCCGTGTCGAGAAGGGTGATGCCCAGCTCGAGCGCACGGTTGACCACCGCGGCTGACTGCTCGAGATCGCAGCGGCGGCCGAAATTGTTGCAGCCAAGCCCGACGACGGAGACCCGCAGGCCAGAACGGCCCAGGTTGCGATAATGCACGAAGACAACTCCCGGAAACGATTGGATGCCGGGCAGTATACCGGGAAT
>JAKALX010000242.1 GCA_021823905.1 Chloroflexota bacterium
GGCAGGAGATTCATCGCTCACACGGAGCACAACGTTGCCGGTCTTCTGGCCGGTCTCGACGTAACGGGTCGCCTCGACGACCTCGTCGAGCGCGTACGTCCGGTCGATCACGGGCCGGTACTTGCCCGCCTCGACGAGCTCCCTGATGAGGACGAGGTCTTCCTTGCGATACCGTCCGATGCCGAGCGTCGCACGCCGGCTGCCCACGAATCGTGTGATCAGCGCGAGAAGGGGCACGTGGTACATGAATCCGAGGTCGACCGTGATGTAAATCCCACCAGGTTTGAGCGAGCGCCGGCAGCGGCGGAACGAATGCTTGCCGACGGCGTCGAAGATCACGTCGTAGGTCGCGCCGTTCTCCGTGAAATCCTGGCAAAGGCGATCGAGAACGTTCCGCGCACCCAGTGACCGCACGCGCTCGACGTCTTTCCCGTCGCACACAGCAGTCACCTCGGTTTCGAAGTAGTGCGCGAGGAGCTGGACCGCGGCCGTTCCGATCGAGCCTGCGGCGCCGTAGACGAGGACGCTCTTCCCCATCAGCGGATAGGCTGGTCGCAAGCACGTCAGCGCGAGCAGCGAGCCGTCGGGCACGGCCGCCGCCTCCTCGTAGCTGAGGGCTGCGGGCTTCAGTGCGATCACCTCGCTCTCACGCACGGCCAGGTACTCGGCGTTGGCGCCGGCAGCGGCGCCGAATACGTCGTCGCCAGCCCCGAATTCCGTCACGGCCGCTCCGACATCCTCAACACGGCCCGCGAACTCTGAGCCGAAAATGGTCCGCCTCGGCCGCCGAATCCCGGTGAAGAGACGGGTGAAGCGGTACTCGACGCCCCGCACGCCCATAGCCTCACCGCGAGTAACCGTCGAGGCGTGGACCCTGACGAGTACCTCGTCCTCCTTCGGCGCCGGCCGCTCAACTTCGGCGACGCGCAAAACCTCCGGAGGTCCGTATCGATCGTGGACCACGGCTCTCATGCGCTCGCCTCCGATCCTGCCTGGGCGGGACGCGATGGACCGGGGTGCGGGGATTCCGAAGCCGCCCGATCGCGTCTGCGCCCAGCGAATACCGACGAAACATGCTACCCCAAAGCAGCGTTGCGAGGCGCATTCGTGGGTCGAGTTCTTCGCGATGCGGCGATGGCACAGCGCTGGCGATGCTTGCCGTGGTCACCTTGCTGGTCTGGCTGCTGCTGTAACCGAGCGCCGACGCAAGACCGAGGCGCGACCCGTAGGGAGCGCGTTCTGGCCGGGCTGGGTCGCCGCCCGGCCTTGGAACCGTCGAAGGTGCTCCCGGCTCACGCCCTCACTACCGTTCAGGCCTCGGACCTGGGCCTAATACCGCCGGAACAGCTCGCCCCACTCCGTGTCGAGCATCGTGTTGATGCGCCGCTTGCCGAAGAGCGGGTACCAGTACCAATTGTGGTAGAGGTTGCTGGAGGCGATCGCCCAGGGCACGAGCGGCGTGCGCAGCAGGAACTTCTCGAAGCGGTGGAGCTTGCCCCAGTAGATCTGCTTCTGGCCCCAGCTCGCGAACGTGTCTTCGTCGCCGTGGAAGCCCCAGTTCACGTTCGAGACGTCGAGCCCTTCGACCGTGATCTCGCTCGGGTTGCCGACGCCCAGGCCCTGCTCGTGCGCGAGGCGGATGAACGGCAGGCTCATTGGGTCGAAGCCCATCATCTTCGCGGCAACCGCGTCGATCGCGACCTGGTCGGAGCTGGCGAGGATGACGTTCTTCACGTGCGGGCGCATGGCGCGCGGGCCGGGGCCGTCGCCGGCGATGGTGCCGTCCATCACGGCGAAGACGCCGGTGTGGATCTCCTGCTGGATGCGGAGGAGGTCGACGAGCGTTTCGTTGATGACCGAGTGGGTCCAGTGACGGCGGTTGTTGAGCAGCCCGCCGAAGGCGTTCTTCATGGCGCCGGTCATCGTCGTGAAGACGTGGGTCTTCACCGTGGGCAGGTGGATAATGTTCGTCCCCAGGAACATCTCCGGGATCTCGATGCCGTCGGGGAAGATCTGATCGAGAACGAGCATCTTGCCCTTGGGCGCGTAGGGCACCCAGCGGACCTCGCGGTCCTGGAGGTGGACGCTCTTCAACCCGTGCTTCGCGAGCACGCGGTCGTGCTTGTTGCCCTTTTCACCCTCGCGCGAATCGACCACGACGGTCCCGTTCTGCACGGGCGTCAGGCGATCGTAGCCTGCCTTGCGCAGCGTCTGGACCACGCCGTCGAGCTGCCAGGGGCTGGTGCTGCAGCCGGGGTAGTAGTGCTGCCAGCTGATGTTGACCTTGAGCAGCGTCTCGCTCGTCGCCGGTAGGTGCTGGCGGAAGTGGGCCAGCTCCATCAGGCGCCCCACGTCGTCGAGGACGGTGGGCGCGCTGGTATAGAGGACAGAGACCAGGGGCTCGCGCGTCGGCGCGTGGCGGGCCGCCTGTCCCGAAGAGGTTTCGAGTGTCATGGGTTCCAGTGTAGCGGAGAGTGAGGGAGGCGGAAGGCGCGGTGACGTTACGTCTCCCAGGTGATGAGCATCTCGCGCGGGTCGGGACGCCAGGCCGGCCGGTAGCCCTCGGGCGTTTCGCCGAACAAGCTGTCGAAGTTCGCTTCGATTCGACGGGAGGCGGTTTCGCGGTCGCGGACATTGAGCTGGTCGAGCGACGCCGAGATCGCTTCTTCGCGCGTGGCCGGCGTTGGCTGGCGAAACTGGAATGGTTCGGGAAGGACGCGAACGTCGGGAAGGATGCCCATCTCCCAGAGGACGGGCAGCAGTTCGCGGTGGCCGGGGACCATGACTTTTTCTTCGTTGTGGGCGACCCGGAAGAGCCCGGCGTGGTGGTCCGGCGGAGGCACGCTCCAGACGGTGATGATCACCCGTCGCCGGGACGTGGCGACGAGCCGTTCGACGAAGGGCACGATCTCGCCGACGAAGTAGGTCACATTGCAGACCACCGTCACGTCTCCGATCACGTCGTTGGCGTCCATCCAGCCAGTCGCCACGAGGCGGGCGTTCACGATGCCGGCCTCCGCCGCCGAGGCGAGGAACTGCTCCCCCATGCCGGCCGACGGCTCCACGTTGACGGCCTCGCGGCACCGGAGGGCAAGCGGCAGCGAAACGCGCCCCGCGCCGCCACCAACGTCGATCACGACGTCGCCGGGCTGAACGAACGAAGCTATGGCCTGGAGGTTGCGGTCCAACTGGCGGCGGGGATTCAGTCGGAAGCGAGCGGCGTTCTCTCCCCAGAAGTCCGCTGTCGGCGCGCTGAGCCGCGCTTGCTGGGCGCTGACTGCCTCGACGCGGGCTCGGTAGTGATCGGCGGCGGTCATGGGGCCTCCCCGGTCGGCGGAATTGCGGAAGGGTAGCATGGGGCCGCGGCAGCCACGGTTCAGGGCGTGAACGTCCTGGCGGAGACGAGATCCCTGCCAGCGCGAGGCGCCCGGACACAACAACGCTCCGGCGGTTGACGGCTCGGGGCCGCCCTCGCAGACTCTCGGCCATGAAGGTCGCCTGGAAGCTTTTCGCGGGCGCGGTTGTAGCGGCCGTCGCGCTGGTGCTGGTCCTGCCGAACTTCCTGCCCCGCAGTGTGTTCTACCGCGATCGGAAGCCGACGAAGGCCGGGATGCTGTTCGTTCGAGGATTCGCGGCGTGGTCGGCGCTCGGGCTGCCGCCCTCCTGGAGCGTGACACTGGAAGTCGCCGGCAGGCATTCGGGGAAGACCTACTCGATCCCGCTCGTAGCCGCCGACTACGAAGGGCAGCGGTATCTCGTTTCGATGATGGGAAACGACGTAGCCTGGGTGCGGAACGTTCGCCAGGGCGGCGGCAAGGCGACGATCCGGTACCACGGCCGGCGCCCCGTGGTGCTCCAGGATGTGCCAGTGGAGCTGCGCGCCCCGATTCTCAAGGCGTACCTGCGGCGTGCGTTTGGCGCGCGTCCGCACATGAAAGTCGCGCACGACGCGCCGCTCGAGGCGTTCGAGCAGGTCGCCGGCCTGTATCCGGTCTTCCGGGTGACCGAGCCAGCCAGCATACCGGGCAGCCCGCGGTCCGCCTGATTCCCGGCGCTGCCTGCCGCCCGCCTGGCGGAAACGAGCAATACGGCGAAACGTATGAACGGCCGGGATACCCAGAGGCATCCCGGCCGTTCTTGTGGTTCGAACGGGTTGAACGCTAGCGGCGGCGGAGGGCCAGGACGCTGACGCCGCTGCCGGCGAGCAGCAGGCCTGCCAGGCCGACGGCCAGCGCCCACTGCAGGCTGACGTTGCCGTCCGCCATGCCCGAGCCCGTGTTCGGTGGCAAGGGGGCGAGCCCCGGATTCGGCGCCGTCAGCACGGCACAGGCGATCCGAGCACCCGAATTGCCCGACGGATCGGTCGTCTGGTCATCAGCGTTGGCGTGGATGACCAGGGCGGAGCCATTCGCGTTAACCAGCGAGTTCGGGCCGGGGCCGAGGGTCACGTCCGACGTTGTCGCCCGGTAGATCACCGTGCCGTTAGCGGCGACGGTGAGGCCGGGGAGGTCACCGGCGTGGTGGCCGTCAGCCGCGCTCAGCCCATGCTTCTTGTTCGTCGGGTTGAAGTGTCCGCCCGCGCTGGCGAAGTCCGGGCCCTCGCATTTGCCGGCCGCGTGGATGTGGATGCCGTGGTCACCGGCTGGCAGGCCGGCGGCTTCGACGAGCACGTCGACCTTCCCGTCGGAGCGCTGGGTGAGCTGCACCGGGCCAAGCGCCTTCCCCGAGGCGTCGAACAGGGTCGCGGTCAGCGTGGTGACGCCTGTCGTGCCGCCACTGGGCGGCGCCGTCGCGATCACCGTTGGCGCTGCCGTCGTGGTCGCGGTCGCGGTTGCGGTCGCGGTTGCGGTGGCTGTCGCCGTTACAGTGGCAGTCGCAGTCGCCGTTGCGGTAACAGTGGCTGTTCCCGTACCTGTCGCCGTGGCTGTTGGCGTTGTCTGGGCCGAGGCTACAGCCGCGGAAAGCAGGGTCGCGCCGGCCGCAAGAGCCGGAAGAGCGAGAAGGATGGGGGCGCGCCAGTTCATTCGCATTCCTCTTTGTTGGGACACCGATCCCGCTGGTTGCGTGCCGCGCGAAACGTCTCGGCGACACCGGGATGCAGTCTTACACAATCGAAAGAATAAGAACAGACGAATGCGCGCGATAAGGAGCGACTTGCCTTGTGCGTTGTCAGCGGCCTCAGGCATCAAAAAGGGCGGCGGATGACAACTCCCGCCGCAGGTTGGGTGGGTCGGAGCACAGATCGGGCGGAGGCGGAAGGGTGAGGTCCGGGTGAGAGGACGGCGGCGAGAAGGTAAGCGAGTTTGGGCGATGATACTGCAAGACTCCGTATTTCTAACGAGTATTGCAGTGGTCAGTGAGAAAGAGTACTGCAAAATATCTCAATACCATGGTAAAATGCAGTATGTATCGCTCGTCCCTCGCGCGCATCGTGCCCATCGCGGAAGACCAGTGGGGACTCATCACAAGCCGTCAGATTTCTAGGGCCGGAGTCGATCCAGACGCCGTCCACCGGCTCGTCGAGGCTCTGCTGATGGAGCGCGTTGCGCACGGTGTCTACCGAATTGCCGGGGCTCCCGCCCCAGATCACATGGAACTGCGCGCGGCCTGGATGCAGCTCGCCCCTGATACTCCCATATGGCAGCGAACCGCTGAACAAGGGGTCGTATCTCATCGGTCAGCCGCGGCTGTGTACGGCCTCGGTCATCTGCCGGCCGATCGCCATGAATTTACACTTCCGGCGCGGCGACAGTCTCGTCGCGCGGATGTTCGCTTCCACAGGAGACGAATAGCTCGCGGTGAGTACGTGACGAGTCACGGCCTGCTGGTTACGCGCCCGTCTCGCACAGCCTCGGACCTTCTGGATGACCGAGAAGATCCAGGTGCCGTCGCTCAGGTGATTGCGGACGCCATCCGCGGCATTTTCGACTACCCCGGCGCCTTCGCCGATTCCCTCGAGCCGCAAGCTGCCCGGTTCGGCTTCCGCCGTGGTGACGGCATGGCACTGTTGGGTTGGCTTCTCGAGCTCACCGGCGACCCAGGTCAAAAAGAATGGCTGGCACTCGCTCGGGAGCACGTCGAGCGCAGCCACGAAGA
>JAKALX010000243.1 GCA_021823905.1 Chloroflexota bacterium
AGCTCTGCGCAGACGCTGCGGTTGAACGCGCGCACGGGTGGCGCCGGGGTCGCGAGCCTCTGACCGGCGACCGCCGCTGCGTTCGCGCCGGCCCAGGGCAGCCGGCCACCCACCATCTCGTAGAGCGTGAGGGCAAGCGAATAGACGTCCGACCGCGGATCCGGTTGCGCGCCCTGGATGACCTCGGGCGCGAGGTAGGCGATCGTGCCCAGAATGTCCCGCGCCTGTTGCGGCGAAAGCGTCCGCGTCAGCGTCTCGGCGACACCGAAGTCCGCAAGCTTCGGCGTGTGCTGCTCGGAGATGAGGATGTTCTCGGGCTTCACGTCGCAATGGACGATGCCCTGGTCGTGCGCGTACTGGAGCGCGGCGGCAAGCTGCGTTGCGTAGCGCACCGCTTCCGCCTCCGGCAGGCGCGGCTGCGCCTCCAACAACGCTCGCAGCGAGTAGCCGTGGACGTACTCCATCACGATGTAGTTCCGGCCTTCGTGGACGCCCGCGTCGTACACCTGGACGATGTTCGGCTGCTGGAGCCGCGCGATGAGCCGCGCCTCGCGTTGGAAGCCGCTGACCAGCTCGCCCTCCTGCTCGCCCGGGAGTACGTCGCGGAGGATCTTGACGGCCACCCAGCGGCCCAGGCGCTGGTCCTCCGCCAGCCAGACTTCGGCCATTCCGCCCGTTCCGAGGAGCCGCTCCAGGCGGTATCGTGAGTCGATGACGTCCGACGGTTTCACGTTCCTGTGACGCTCCGGCCCGGTGTTTCCATGATCACCTCGCGCGACCGCAACACCGAGCTGCTCCTGCTTTCGGGCAGCGCCGCGTTCATCCTCGTTGCATGGCGTGCCCTCGATGCCGCCGGTTTCACGATGCCGGCCTCCTCGGCACGGATCCTAACGCAATTCCTCGCGTCGGCGCTCCTGGGGCATCTTGGCCTCCGGATCGTCGCTCCCCGCGCGGCTGGCCAGCCGTATGCCGTCGTCCTGTTGCTCTGCGCAATCGGTCTGGCTTTCGTGACTCGCCTTGTGCCCTCCGTGGCCCAGGCGCAGGTGAACTGGATCTCCGCCGGCGTCCTGCTCATGCTTGCCAGCGCCGCGGCGGCGAGCCGCTACCCCGTCCTTCGCCGTTACAAATACACCGCCGCGTTTGTCGCCGTCCTCCTCCTCGTCGCGACAGGGCTCTTCGGGACAACGATCAACGGTGCGCGCCTCTGGTTTCGGATCGGCGGCCAGACGGTCCAGACGACGGAGCTGATCAAGCTCTTCCTCGTCGTGTTCATCGCGGGGTACCTTGCCGACATGGGCGGCGCGCTGGCCGCGCCGCGTCTGCGGTTCGCGGGCCGCACGTATTCGGCGCTGCCCTACGTCATCCCCCTCCTGCTCACGCTCCTCACCGCGATGGCGATGATCGCCCTGCTCAAGGACCTCGGGCAGATCGTCCTGATCATCATGCTGGCAATGGCGATGGTCTACGTTGCCACCGGCCGCCTGGTCTTCGTATTCGGCGGCGTGGTGCTGCTCGGCCTGTCTCTCGTCTTCGGGTACCTCGCCTTCGACCATGCCCGCACCCGCATCGACGTCTGGCTCAACCCATACGCGGACTCCGCTGGCGCGGGCTACCAGACACTCCAGAGCGTCTACGCGATCCATGCGGGCGGGATTACCGGCGAAGGCCTCGGACTTGGCGATCCCCAGGCGATTCCCATCGTCTCGACCGACTATGTCTACAGCGCGATCGCCGAAGAGCTTGGCCTGGCCGGCGCGCTGGGGGTGGTTCTTCTCTACCTGCTGCTGTTGTTCGCGGGCCTGCGCGTGGCGCTCTCAGCTCGAGACGACTTCGGTCGGCTGCTGGCGGCCTGTATCGCGCTGCTGCTTGCCATTCAGGCAGCGGTGATCATCGGCGGCAATCTGCGCCTGATTCCCACGACCGGCATCACGCTCCCGTTCGTGAGCTACGGCGGTTCGAGCCTGGTGGTCAACTTCATGCTCGTTGGCCTGCTGCTCGGCATCTCAAACCAGGCCAACCAGCCTCAGGCCTGAAACCGCACCACGATCGTTCCCAGCGTGATCTGCTCCCCACCGCGCAGCGTCACGCCTCGCCCATCGACGGAGTGCCCGTTCACGGTCGTCCCGTTGGTGCTGCCCAGATCCGTGAGCCGCCAGCCATCCCGGAGCCGCGCCAGCTCCGCATGGCGCGTCGAAACCGAGGGGTCCGGGAGCACGATCCCATTGGCAGGGTCGCGTCCCACCGACATCACGCCCGCGACGGGGAACTCCTCACCAGGGGTAAAACCGGTCTCCCCCGGCAGAACCAGAACGAGCCGCGGCCCCTGGCGCGTCTTTGGCTCCCGCTGAGGTGCGCCGACCGGAAGCCGAAGCCCCGAGCGCATGGTCTGCGCGACCACGAAAACGAAGGCGAAGATAATCGCTATCAGGCCGAGACGCAGGAGCAGCAGTTCCGTACCCGAGTTCATTCGCCGGTCTCCAGCCTGAGCGAGACATCGCCAACGACCAGGGTCACGCCGGCGCTCAGCCGCACCTCGCTGTAGCGCGTGCCCCCGACCACGAGCCCGTTACGGCTGCCGAGGTCGCGAATAACGAATCCGTCCTCGGTACGCTCAATCTCGGCATGACGCCGCGAGACGGCGAGGCTTGGCAGAACCAGGTCGTTCCCCGGCCCGCGCCCGATGACGAACGGCACGTGCGTCAACCGGATCTGGGTGCCATCGCCAAGCACGAGTGTCTTCCCTCGGATTGGCGTGATCCGCCTCGTCGCACCCGGTGACATCGCGTGCGCCGCGTGACTCGTGTCGGTGAATCGCGCCGCCACGACCGGAGTTCCCTCCGCGGCCGAAGGCGATGCGCCAAACTCGAGCACCCGTTCGCCAATGCGCCGGAGCCCTCGCTCGCTCTCCAGGCCGTCGAGCAGTTTGTCCACCTCACGGCGCAGGCTGCCCAGCGAGCGCTCATACTGGCGGTAGTCGGACGGGTGGAACGAAATCCTGAAGTCGTTGGCGACGACGCCGTCGCGCACGCTCGACTCGGCGGCGTCGCGCACGCGCTGGAGGATCTCGATCGGATGCAGGCCGCCGCCGCTCACCTTGCGGGCGGTGAGGTCGAGCAGGCGCTCAATCCGCGGCAACCGTTCGTCGCTCATTTGCCCAGAGCCGCCCGCAAGATCTGACCAGCGATCGGCGACGCAACTTCGCCACCACGGCCGCCGTTCTCCACGACCACCGCAACGACGACGACCGGCTTCTCGGCAGGCGCGAAGGCGACGAACCAGGCATGCGACGTACCGTGGCCGCTCTCGGCGGTTCCCGTCTTTCCGGCGACCTTCACGCCGGGAATGGCTGTTCCGGCCGCCTGCCCGTCGTCAACCACCGCGACCATCAGATCTCGCAGTGTGTGCGCCACGGACGTGTCGATCACCCGCCGATTCGACGGTTGATCGAGCTTCTGCACCACCGACTTCCCGTCGAGCGCCTCATAACCGAGGTGAGGGCTGGCGAGCACGCCTTCGTTCGCGATCGCCGCCGCTACCACCGCCATCTGGAGCGGCGTCGCCAACAACTCACCCTGACCGAACGCCGTGCTCGCCAGCAACGGCTTCGTGAGCTTCGACCCTGGCGCATGAAGCTGCGTCGGCGCCGTATCGAGGGTGAACGGGAGCGACGAATCGAACCCGAACTTCTCGGCGGTCGCTGTCAGCCGATCCCACCCGAGCGTCACACCGACCTGTGCGAAGATCGCATTCACGGAATAGGCGAAGGCGTTCCTGAACGGGTAGGTCCCGGTCCCTTGAGGCACGTTGTTGCACGAGATCGGGAAACCGTCGACGACAATTTCGCCCGGACATGTCACGGTCGTGTCGGGCGTAATCACGTTGTTTTCAAACGCCGAGGCCGCGGTGACCATCTTGAACGTCGATCCGGGGGGGTACCTGCCCTGCGTCGCCCGGTTCAGCAGGGGCGAATTCGGGTCGGTGAGCAGCTTCTCGCCGTTCTGGTTGAGCGCGGCCGGATCGTAGGTTGGGACGCTGACCATCGCCAGCACCTCGCCGTTTCGCGGATCGAGGGCAACCACCGCGCCCTTTCGCGCTCCCAGCGCCTTCGCCGCGACGGCCTGGATGTTCGGGTCGATCGTCAGGCGCACGTCGAGTCCGCGCACCGCCGATCGGCGAAATTCCGCGTCGAAGGCGGCCTGCCACGAGGTTCCCGCCTTCCCGCTCAGCAGGTCGTTGAACGCCAGCTCCGCGCCCTGCGAGCCATAGCGCGAGCTGAGGTAGCCCACGACCTGTGCCACCGAGGCGTCGGTGTAGTGGCGGCTCCCGTCAGCCAGCGAGGACGCGAGCACGTTCCCGTCCCGGTCGAGAATCCGGCCCCGATGCGGATCTTCGAGGGCGTTCACCACGCGCGGGTTCTTCGGATCCGTTCCCAGGTCGGAGCGAAACACCTGCCAGTAGGCGAGCGCCCCAAAGAACACAGCCAGGCCGAGGAGCGAGACGGCACCCGTCGCGCCCAACCGCCGTTCGAACTGCCGCGGAGAGAGCACGCCCGCATTGTACGGCAGCAGCGGTTCATTCCCGGTTGCGCGATCCGATCAACCTGACGTCCCTCGTGCGAACGGCGCCCTGAGAACGGGCCGGGGCGCACTATCCCTGGCTCGCACACTGGAAGCGGCCGGAATCGAAGATTGGCTGGCCGGCGCTGAGCGATTGCAGGTCCGGCGCGATCTCCTTCGCCGTCAACGCGAATCCTGCCCCCGGATGTGCGACAGAGCGCGCGAACACCACGCCAAGCGCCACGCCATTCGCATCGACCAACGGCCCGCCGGAATTGCCCGGCCGGATGTCCGCGCCAACGACGAGAACATCCCTTGTGACACCGTTCTGGGCGAAGATGTCCTCCCCCCTCGCTGAGATACGCCCCTCGACCACCGCGGGCACAACTCGCTCCGGTCCACCGCCGGGATAGCCGATCACGGCGCCGCGGGCGCCGCGCGATGCTTCACCGAATTGCAGTGGCGTTGCGGCAAGCCCGGGCACCTGGATGATCGCGATGTCGCGCTCCGGATCGAACAGAATGACCTGGCCGGAGAGCTGCGCGCCTTGCGCCACGACCGTTGTTTGGCGCGTGCCCGCGACGACGTGAGCGTTGGTGAGCACCTGTTCCGGCCCGATGGGGAAGCCGCTTCCGCTCACTCTGCCGCCGCAGCCTTTGCCCTCGATCCGCACGACAGATCGCGCCGCCGCGGCAACGCCAGGCCCGTCTATCGAAGACGGATCAACTCCCAACGACGAAGGCAGTTCTGGCTCCAGCCCGATGAACACGTTCGGGCCGAGCTCGTCCGTCAGCACCTGCTGCAGGTGGGTCAAGAGATCCGGCGCTGGAGGCGCGATCGCGTCGAGGCGCCGGACGACCACGGATTGCTGGATCAGCTGCGCCGGTTGGCCGGGGCTGTTCGCGAGCGTTCGCGCCGCCGCCCAGGCGACCACTAACGCGATGACGACCGAGACCGCGGCGCCGCCCGCGTGGTCGAACAGATCCGCCACGGGTAGCCGCCGAAGCGCCAGGCTGAACGGCGCCATCAGCGCGTCGCCAATCCGGTGGCCGACCGTGGCCGAAAGCATGATCACGACGACGACGATCAGGATGCGGCCAGGGGTGGCGGAAACGTTAGTCCACGCGAGCACATGGGGCGCAAGCGCCGCTCCTCCAACCAGACCGGCGAGCAAACCAGCGTACTGGCCGAGGGTCAGCAGCAATCCCTGCCGGTAACCGCTCGCGAGGGCGATCGCCGCAAACGCGAGGATGACGACGTCGACGATGTTCATGAACGGCATGGGCCGGATCGGGATCGGTGATGCACAAACATCAGTGTAGCCGCCGCCCGGGAACGATGGACGCGAACGGGTGGGGTTCAGGGTTTTGCGCGCCGGGGGCGGACGGCAGGGTAGCGATGCCATGGGTGGTCCTTGGTCGGGCGACCGTCGACGACGCGGAGAGGGCGCGGCGGGCGGGGTGCGCGAGGCGTGG
>JAKALX010000244.1 GCA_021823905.1 Chloroflexota bacterium
CCAGCGTGGCGGCGGCGAGCGGATCGGAGGTGTGGTTGGCGGCCCGTAGGGGAATCGAACCCCTGCTTCCGGCGTGAGAGGCCAGCGTCCTAACCTCTAGACGAACGGGCCGACCGCGGACGGGGAAAGTAGCACGGAAGTCCAAGTGCTGTAAACCCGTCGTGCTCCAGCGGCACGACCCGCGGCGGGCGCACCGAGCGGTCCGCCGGCACGGCCGTGGGGCGCTCGGGTTGCGCCCGGCGGCAACTTCGCTATACTTGGCGGCGGCGCAGGGCGCGCTGATAGCTCAATTGGATAGAGCATCTGACTACGGATCAGAAGGTTGGGGGTTCGAGTCCCTCTCGGCGCGCCAGTCCAAACGCCTACCGCATTTAAACTTACCTTACACAAGCCAGCTAGGAACCCGTCTCAACTAGAGCGAAGGTACCCGCTGGGTACCCGTTGGCAAAGATTTCGCGCGACGAGCCGGGCAAGCCGACCTACCGATGGGTACCTAGGCAGGCATCCGGCGAGTCATGGGTGCCCACCCCGCCCCGTTGTCCCCAATTGCCCCGCCACCGGTTACGTGACCCCTCTCGGAATTCGCCCAACACAAACACCTCCGGGCTTGAGCGGGTAGAGGCAATGCCGGGCCTCGTGCTCGCTGAGTCGGTTGCTGGGTTCAATTCGTGGCGCGGCTCGGCTGCCTCAGTAACAGCGGCTGACCTTGCGGACTCGCGGGCCGGGAGATGGTCAAGCCCCGCCGTCGCCCCCCCGGCGTCGGTTTGCATATGCTCCTGACCCCCGGACCATTCGGGCCAAATCTTAGAGCGTCCGGAACCCCATGCGGACCGTTTCACTCCTTCCTCTGGGGTGGCCTTTCAAGGTAAACACCTTTTGGCAAGAGCCCTTCTTCTCGCTCAGTTGTACTGCCCCGCTGCGGTGGCGAGCCGTTCCTGCCACGCTGTCGGATAGCTTAGGTTGCCCGCTTCTACTTGAGACCGAGGTACTGTTTCATACCGTACTTGTCCAGGATTGCTAGCGCCACGTCTGGGGGTACGCCGAGGAGCTTCGCCTTCTCCCAAAGTGCCCACACTTGCCTCTTCTCAGACGCTTCTATATCCCTAGTTGAAAATGAGTTAGATGGTACAGAAGACGAATAGTAGGAGGAATTTCTCTGCTGCCTCGCTTCCCAACAAGCCCAAGGCGAACTTGCAACCGTTTGACCAGCCCATGCACCAACACCAATCGCGACATCCTTCCCGTTCGTGGCCGCAGCCGCACCTCTTCCCCACGACGTGTAGAGAGTGTCCTTGCAGGCTTCAAAAACTCGTTGCTCTCGCGCCCGTGCGTCCTCGCGGTCCTGCCGTTCCCTCTCGCGGGCATCGGCAGCTTCTTGCTCGGCACGCTCGCGAGCATATTGCCCCGCCTGCTCCCAGCTCTTTGCCAGATCCGCAACGGCGCTCTCGAAGGCTCTGCTTTCCTTCGTCCCCGGAGCAAGGCCCATGGGGTTCCCTTGTGGTCGGCCAACCATGAATATCGGTTGCTTGGCCTCATTGGACAGGTGGATAGTCTTCGCCACGTCGCTCAAGGTTTGCTTCCGCGGGGACGGTTGAGACGAGCTGTCACTTGGATCGAGAGAGAACTCCCTTACCGTTTGCACCTTGGGCGGCCACGCCTCGGCGGCTGCCGTTGGCTGTGGTTGCGGGGTTGCGGTTAGCGTAGCCGCTGGCCGATCCTCAGCGACCACGACGCCCGAGAGAAAAATGGCGGCGCACGCGAGCACCGCTGGTCTCACCAGACACCTCCGAACGGAGACATGTACAAAGTCTAGCACCCACTTGCGCAATAGATGATGAGGAGAGTGGGGGGGAGAGGGGATAAGCCAGGGGCGCAAGCCGATATGGGGAACCTGTCTCCCCGTGGTTGATCGAGTTTCTACCTAGTGGCCTGTAACGGTTGAAGTGGAACCGAGGAACGGGATCCGACGAGTTGGGTCGGCGTAGTTCCAGCGGATGGGTTTCGGCGCTTGGTTGTAGCGGCGGATGTAGCGCATGAGTTTTCTGGCGAGATCCGCGGTGGAGGTAAACACTCCGCGCGCGATCACATCCCGTTCGATCTTCGCAAACCACAGTTCGACTTGGTTGAGCCACGACGAGTAGGTCGGCGTGAAGTGCAAGTGGACGTGCGGGTGCGCGGCGAGAAACTCACGAACCCGCTGTGTCTTGTGGGTCGAGAGGTTGTCCAAGACGATGTGGATCTCGCGCCCCTCCGGCTCGTGCGCAACGATCTGCGCCAGGAAAGCGACGAACTCCGCGGTGGTGTGCCTCGGCACGGGTTGACCGAAAACGTTCCCCGTCTTCGTGTTGAACGCTGCAAGCAGCGACAACGTCCCGTGGCGGTAGTACTCGAACCCGTGACGCTCCAGCCGCCCCGGCGAGAACGGCAATACTGGATCGAGCCGGTCGAGCGCTTGAATGTGGCTCTTCTCGTCCACGCAGAACACGACCGCGTGCTGCGGCGGGTTGAGGTAGAGCGCCAGAATGTCCGCCGCCTTCGCCTCGAAGTCCGGATCGTCGGAGGCCATGTAGCGCTCGATCCGATGCGGCTTGATTCCGGCGCGCGCCCACACCCGCTGCACGGCCATGTGGGGAATGCCCAACGCCCGCCCCAACTTGCGTGTCGTCCAGTGCGTTGACCCGTCTGGCGGCTTCGTGCGCGTCTTCGCCAGGATCCTGGCTTCCATCACCGGCGTCAGGACCCGCCGCGGTGCCCCCTTGTACCGGCTGTACAGCCCGGCCAACCCGTCGGCCTCGAACCGGCTGCGCCAACGCGTCACGTACGCCCGCCCGCATCCGACCGCCGTTTGGATCGCGTCGAACGTCGCAGCATCCGAGAGCATCAGCAGCACGCGAGCGCGGCGGGCGTCTTCCACTCGGCCACTCCGTGATCGGACTCGGCGCTCCAACTCCTCTCGATCCGCCGCACTCAGCTCAAGCCCCTGTCGTGTGCGCATAGGCCATCATCGCACACAATGGTTCCGTAGTCAACGTTACAGGCCACTAGCGAGCATGGTCCCGCTCGATCTGTTGGACTTCTATCGTTCTTCCGTGTTGCTCGGCCTCATTCCATGGCGGGGGGTGGTGATCGGCGTTGCCCTCGTCTGCGCATCCGCGATGGTTGTCCCGCCGCTCATCTCCAACATCGAGCTGCTGTGCACTTTGTGGTTCCTTCTCCTTGCAATACCCATCATCCTCGAGTGGGTCAATACTCGCGATTTCCTTACGAGGACCGCCCTGATTCGGCAGTCTGGCCTTCTGGGCGGAAAGCGCCTCGTCGTCCCGCTCGGCCAAATCGACCGGGTCGAGTTCTCGTTTCCTCGCTTCGGCCAATCGCGCGATGTGGGTGACATTCATGTTCACTATGGTGTCCACTTCTTCATTCTGCAGGGTATAGCTCACCCCGCTCGCAAGGCCCAGCAAATCCTCGACGCGAAGGGCAGGCTTCTTGCGACCCCAGCCGAAGGGCGTGATGCCTAACAAGCGCTTGCAGCAGGCACGCCGGCGACTGTGTTTGTGCCGCGATCTGCCTCGGTTCATCATTGTGCTATGCCGAGTAGCGAAGGGTCGGCCGGCGTGCTGCTGAAGCGCAGCGTTAGGCTGCTCAAACCAGCGGCAGTCATGAGGCTCGTTTCCGTCCTCACATCCATAGCCCTCGGACTAGGGTGCGTGGTGCGCTCGAACCTACCCGCAAGGGTCACCGAGGCCAGCGTGCGCCAAGTCGTTCCCGGAATGACACCCGACCAAGTCCGAGCGATTCTCGGAGATCCTGTAGGGGTAAAGGACACGTCGTTTCAAGGTGCAGGACCGTTTGTCCATCAGCTCACTTACGTCTACTTCAGGCGGCTCCCGGACCCGTGGTACCGGTACCCGATGTTGTGGGTGCACTTTCAAGGTGGCGTCGTGAACAGCGTCTACGCGAAGCGCCACTCCTTCTGGGATAGCGAGGGAGTTTACGGCATCGACCCAACTCGGAAGTGGGAGCGCCCAGAGTTCGGGCGGTGGTTCCGCCCCGCCCGGGGAGAGCCGTGAAGCGAACACCGAGAGAGCAGCCTAACGGCGCGCTGCAGTCGACTGGCACTCGCCTGCAGGCCGGCGCTGCGCGCCGGGCAGGCTCGCGCCAGCGACTGAGCGCGAGCGTTAGGCGTAGCGAGCGAGGAACATGAAGCTCCTATGCTGCCCACGCACGTCGTCCGAGCTTGCGGTTGTCGAAAGCGTGCTCAGGGCGGAGAACATCCAGTTCTTCGTCCACAACGAGCACTTCGGTAGTCTCGAGGTTGGCCCGTCAATTCCGTTGTTGAACGAGCGGTCCGTGTTCGTGCGGGACGAGGACTACGGGAAGGGGCTCGACCTAATCAGCGTGTCAGAAGCGGCTGGCGCACCATTCGACGCGCCCAGAAGGGTTTCCCTGTTGGGGAAGCTGCGTATGGCGCTCGAGGTGCTGCTGTTCGGCTGGGTGTTGCCAGCTCCGCGGAGGCGTCGCCATGCCGGCAGCGAGTAGGTGCAAGTCGTGCGCTACGCCTAACAGCGCGCTGGACCGGGCGGATCGTCCTGTCACGCCCGTTGCAGGGGCGCAACGGGCGCGCCAGTCCGTCCCGCCGGTCAGCGCGAGCGTTAGACGGCACAAGCTGGGCTGGCCTCTGATCTCGATGGCTCTCGCCATGGTGGTGACGGAGTTCGCGTGCGCAAAGCAGAGCAACGTCGTTACGGGTCCTCGGCCGAGGCCCTCTGTTCCTCTGGCCACCCTGCCCACCACCGCGGCCACCCCAACGGTCGGCCCGGTCTTCCACATATCAGGCAAGGTCAAGCCTCCTGAAGTCGTTTCGAGGGTCGAGCCCAGATGGCCAGAGGGGCCCCCCGGTCACTGGGTGCAAGGCCTGTGGATTCTCGAAGCCGTAATCGATGAGTCTGGACAGGTTCGGGACGTCAAGGTTGTCCGAGAGCCAGTAATGAAACCTCCATGGCCAGAGAAGACGCGCGAGATCTGCTCGGATCTTGCGGCGTGGCGCTACAAGCCTGCGACGCTTGACGGGAAGCCGATCGCTGTCTACCTCACGGTCACTGTGCTGCCCCACTTCAGGGACCCGTAGTGGATCGCGGAAGGGTGCCGTCTAACCAGCCGTTGCAGCCGCCCCACTCGGCTGTCACGCGGCTTGCGTGGGCAAGCCGCGCGCCAGCCGGCGGGCGGCTGAACGGCGGCGTTAGGTGGCAGCCGTGAATATGCAGCCAGTTTCTCCTGCTGCGTGCCTGTGGGGCAGCACCGCCTTCGTGGCGACGTACGTGGGTTTGTCTGGCGTTGTTGTCTGGTTGAACGTTCCGCGGTTGGGGCCGCAGGAGTATGGGTGGCCGGTCACGTGGAGCCTGGTGGCGGAACTGTTTGCCCTGCCGGTCATCGCAGCGATCGTCGGGGTCTCACTGGCACGGCCGAGGCCTCGGAACATGTGGCTGTCCTATGGGGTCGCGCTCTCCGTGGTCCTCGGCGCTGTGCAAGCGGCACTTCTGCTTCGCGATGTCCTACTCGCCCTTGCGGGCGCCGTCGTAATCGCCGGTCTCCTTTACGTCTACATACGAGGTCTAGCGAAGTGACCTGCCACCTAACGGCGCGCTGGACCTGTCGTTCCGTCCTGTCACGCCCGTTGCAGGGGCAACGGGCGCGCCAGTCCGTCCCGCAGGTCAGCGCGAGCGTTAGGCGGCAAGGCAGCTCATGATTAGATCTCGACTCCTGAACGGCCTGGTCCTTCTGGTTGGCCTATTCTTCGCCGCCGTGGGCCTGTCATACCTGGTCGAGGTCATTCGCGTTCGAGCGTTCGGTCGGTCCAGTTGGCTTGTCCCCCTAGTCTTCGCGCTGTTCGACCTGGGTATTGCCGCGTGGTGTTGTCTGGGCGCGGCCTACAACTTCCGTCATCGGCGGGATGCCGCTCTCGCAGAGCCTCGAGGCCCGTCACGGGCGGTAAAGGTACTGCTGTTTCTTGC
>JAKALX010000245.1 GCA_021823905.1 Chloroflexota bacterium
CACCACCTCGATGAGGCCGGACTCCCCCTTGCCGGCCAGCGCGATGATGGTACCGAGAACCTGTGGTTTGCCAGAGGGCGAGCCGATGATCTCGTAGAAGTTGAACTCGTGCGTCTCGGACTCATCGAGCGGCTGCCCGAGCGCGCGCTCGATCCCGGCAATCGCCTCCGGCGTCATCTTCACGGTGAGTGTCTTGTAGTCGCGTGCCTGAGGGAAGATGCGTTGCATCGTGCGTTCCGGATCGCGCCAGATGCACACGTCGGCGGCGACCGACGTGGCGAGGAGCAAACCCGCGGCCGCGAAGAGCGCGGCACGTCTAGATTTGCCGGCTGAAGTCGTAGTAGAACTGCAACGTGCTCTCACTGGGTCCTCCATTATTGATTTGGCGTTGGTGGGCCACGCGGATCACGAAACCCCGGCCGAGGCGGTAGGATACACCCACACCTGCCGTTCGTTGCGTTTGATCCTGGCGCCACACCGCGAAGCGGCTGTTCAGCTCGACCGCTCCGCCGAGGGCGAGGTCGGCGAGCACCACGCCACCGCCCACTGAGCGGCCCTCGTCGTCGCCGGCGACCGCCTCGGCTCGCACCGTCAGCGGCCCCGCCAGGCGGGTCAGGTCCAGCGCCAGCCGCCGCTTCCGTGGTGGCCTGGACGATGTGTCGCTTCCGGCTTCGGGCAGAGGACGCCCCCCCAGCAGCGAGAAGCCGATCTGCCAGTCGTCCTTTACGTAGGCCACACGAGCCGTGAGAACAGGGTCGGCTCGCCGGTCGGAGAGTCGCCGTTCGCCACCGCCGCCCGTCACGGCGACCGCGTAGTCGAATCGCCCTGCAAAGCCCAGCACCTGGAGGCCGCTGTCCTTGCGGATGCCGAGGCTTTGCTCTTCCAGGCCTTGCAGCAGCAGGCGCTCGGTATCGTAGGTGGCGAGCAGGCCGAAGGGCAGCAAGAAGAGGCCTCCACGCAGGTTGCAATGACCCAAGGGCCCCTTGTACTGCAGGTAGATCTGGTAGGGACGCACGTTCTTGAGGTTGTCGTCGACGTCGGCCTGGGCGACGCCGATCCAGCGGTCGCCCAGCTCGTCGCTCCACACCTTGCGCAAGTTGAGAAAGAGTCCCCTGATTTCGGTCTTGTCGTCGGAAGGGTTTGTGTCATGGGTGTAGCGGACATCGGCGCCACCCGAGAGCGTGAAGCTCTGGGACCAGGCTCGTTCGGGAACCACCACCGCACCCGCCAGTGCCAGAAGGACAGGCAAGGCACGGAGCGCGTCGGCCATCGGTGGAACCGCACCTGCCGCACGACGAGAACGCTGGCGTCCCGCCACTACGCCTCGCCTGCGAGCGGCCTGCGAAGCGGCAGCTCGCGGCCGAGGTAGGCAGCATGATCCATGCGGCTCAAGAGCCCGCGATCAATCACCTCTGCCGCGACCGTGCCCGGTGTAGCGCCCTCGATGACGCAGTCGAGTACGCCGGCGGTCGTGTAGTGCTCGACGGCAAGGAATTTCCGTCTCTGGTCCGGGTAGACGACGAAGAACCCGGACGGGTCGAGCACGAGGCGGTGGGCCGCACGCGCCGGGATCGTCGGGACGCCGGAAGCGCAGGTCGCACCGGGGAACACACCGGGATCACGGGCAGCACAGCCTCGAACGCTGTCGCGAACCACATCGATCCGCTCCTCGCCGACGAGAGCGACAAGCTCAACCTGCCGTCGAAATGCCTCGACCTGGTCCCGGCTGACATTCTTGAGAACAGGGCGCTTGCCGCGCGCGTTCACGATGCGTTGGGCATCGTCCACGCCATGTGCGCACAGACTTGCGAGCGATTGCCCCGGCAGGTGGCCGATCGCCTGACGGGTGTCTTCGCCGCAAACCACGAGGAACCGGATGTGGGGATTCGCGACAACGTTCCTCACGACGCGCTCGATGCCCAGGTTCTCGGTGTGAAGCGTCCCGACGATGGAGACGCCTTCGGGCGCCTCCTCGGCGATCCGCCGCGCCAACTCGGCGCTGTTCAGCGTGCAGATGGCGACCGGAGCGCCGAAACGCAGGGCCCGATAGTCGCCGGGGAGTGGCGGCCAGCCAACCCGCTCGCCGGGCGCATCTCCCGGACACGCGCCGGCAGGTTCGATCTCTCCAGGGAACGCCTCCTCGAAGGCATTGGCGGCGATGGCGGGAAAGCACACCTCGCAGCCGAGGCAGTCGTACTTCTCCGGCAGAAGCGCGGCCCGAGCTGCGTCGAGCGCGGGGGACAGGTCTCCGTGTACTTGCGCGACAGCCGTCAGCGTCTCGACCGCGCGGCGAAAGCAACCGCAGGCATGGCACTTCTTCGCGTCGGTCGCCGCCTGGAGCTGCACGCTGACTTCCAGGACAGCGTCCTTTCGGATGCCCTCGTCGTTCAGGTTCATTTTCGAACCTCCTTCCAGTCACGCACTCGTGTGGTGGAGCGCCTGTAGTGCCAGCTGAGCCGCGACGCGATCGCGCAGTGAGTAGTAGGCCATCTTTCCGTGGTTGCGATACTTGACGATCCGGAGGTCGCGCAGCTTGCACAGATGGTGCGAGGCGGCCGAGACGCTCATCCCGAGCACGTGGGCCACGTCGCAGACGCAAAGCTCCTCGCTTACGGAGAGCGCGTGCAAGATCTTCAGCCTGGCCCGATCGGCAAGGGCCGCGAAGACCGCCCTCGCGCCCTCGATCGCTTCGTCACCGGGCATCGCCGCGCGGAGTCGTGAGACCAGCTCCTGCTTGAAGCACGGTATGCAGCAGGTGCCGTCCGCCGGCGCTCGAGACTGACTGGCTGACGTTCGCTCATTCGCGCGCATATTTGAATGATCGCCCGGCCCACCTGTCGTGTCAAGCCCCGTCGGCACCGTCGACTGTTCAGCTCCACGTCGGCCCGCTGCGGTGCCCGTCGCGACGTTGGCGACCTCGTCCTCCGACCTGATCGCGGCGAGCCCCCCGTCCACGCGCATTTCGCTGGCGATCGCCACCGCTAGGTCCTTGTTGTCGGCCGCAGGAATCCTAGATGGCCTGGCCATCTTCCTCGCCCGTACGAATCCTCACAACGTGCTCGACTCCGATGACGCAGATCTTGCCGTCGCCTGGGTTGCCCGTGCGGGCGGCTGTTGAGATCGCCCCGATGACGTGTTCCACGGCGGCATCCGGTACCAGCACCTCCACCCGCACCTTGGCACGCGTGCCCACGAACTCCCCTTCGGTCGCAGCCGTGCTCCCTTTGCCCCGGCCGCGCCCGAACCCCTGCGCCTTGATGAAGGTCGCCCCCGTGACCGCGGGGAGGGCATGCAGGGCATCAACCACTTCGGGCGCCATCACACTCTGGACGTACGCGATGACCATCTTCATCGGGATCTCCTTCCCTATCCGGGCGTGCACGGGGACCTCACTGGGACACCTGCGCCGCACCGGCTCGCCTTTCGAGCGTGTGGTAGAGCACCGGCAGCACCAGCAGCGTCAACAGCGAAGAGGTGACGATGCCGCCCATGACGATGACGGCCAGTGGCCTCTGGATGTCGGCGCCCGAACCGCTCGCGTACACCATCGGGAGCATGCCGATGAACGCCGTGAGCGCCGTCATGAGCAACGGTTTGAAGCGCAGCCGGCATCCCTCGGCGACCGCCTCGCCGACCTCGACGCCGCGCTGGCGCAACTGGGTGAAGAACGCGACCAGCACCACGCCGTTCTGGACCGCGATGCCCAGGAGGACGATGAAGGCGACGGCGGCAGACACCGAGAGGGTCATGCGGAACGCCACCGCGGCAACCACGCCGCCAACCAGGGCAAACGGCAGGTTCAGCAGCACGATGAGCGCGTTGCGGGCGCTCCCGAGTGCCGAGTAGAGCAGGAAGAGGATGAGGAGCAGCACGATCGGCACGACGATGGCGAGCTGGCGCATGGCGCGCTGCTGGTTCTCGAACTGACCGCCGAGCTCGACGAAGTACCCCTCCGGCAGCTCTTTCCATAGCGACGCAAGAGAGGTCTGCGCATCACGGACGAAACCGCCCAGGTCGCGCCCGCGCACGTTGGCCTCGACCACGACTCGACGCATCCCGTTCTCACGGCTGATCTGCATCGGGCCCTCGACGAGCTTGACTGACGCAATCTGCGCGAGAGGCACGTGCGGCCCGGCGGGAGTCGGTACGAGAAGCTGCTCGATGGCGGGGATGTCCTTGCGTGCACCCTCCGGGAAGCGCACGAGCACCTCGAACCGGCGCTCGCCCTCGACGAACGTGCTCACGGTGCGGCCGGCAAAGGCTGCCTCGAGGAGGTCGTTGACCTCGCCGACGTTGAGCTTGTAGCGTGCCATGGCCTCGCGGTCGAGCCTCACCTCGACCTCTGTCATCCCTGAAACCTGCTCCACCTTGACGTCGCGAGCACCCTGGATGCCCGTCAGTGAGCCTGCAGCCTTGTCGGCAATCCCCTTGAGAACGGTCAGGTCCGGGCCGAAGATCTTGACCGCCAGGTCGCTCTTGACTCCGGAGATCAGCTCGTTGACTCGTAGGGCGATGGGCTGGGAGAACGCGGCCCGCAGTCCGGGGATTGATGCGAGCTCGGCGGTAAGGGCCTCGACGAGCTGCGCCTTGTTGCGCCCCGTGTTCCACTCCTTCTTCGGCTTGAGCATGACGAAGACGTCGCTTTGCTCCGGGCCCATGGGGTCTTCGGAAATCTCGGCCCGCCCGGATTTCGTCACAACGGTGGCAACCTCGGGGTACTTCAGAAGCCGCTTCTCGATCATGCCTGCGACCTCGACAGAGCCCTCGAGCGAAGCGTTGGGCAGCCGGACGACGTTGATGGCGATCGAGCCCTCGTCGAGCGACGGCATGAAGTCAGTTCCCATGAAAGGGGTCAGCGACGCGGAGACCACGAGCACCGCGATCGCGATGCCGTAGGTGGTCCTTGGACGCCGCAGAGCCGCGTGGAGCAGCCTGTCGTAGCCTCGCCGGACCCGCCTGACAAAGAGGAACTCCCGCTCGGCCTCCTGCTTGAGCACGATATGGGAGAGGGTCGGCACAAAGAGTAGAGCCACGACGATGGAGGTGAGCAGGGAGAACAGGAGCGTCAGAGCCAGAGGCGCGAACATCTTGCCTTCGAGCCCCTGCAGCGTCAGCAGCGGCAGAAGCACGAGCGCGATGATCAGCACCGAAAATGTCACCGGCTGGGCGATCTCGGCCATCGCCTCGACGACCACTCTGCCCCGGTCGCCGCGTTGACGGTGCTCGGCGAGGTGGCGGCGGATGTTCTCTGCGACGACGATGGAGGCGTCGACGACCATGCCCACCGAGAAGGCTAGGCCCCCGAGACTCATGAGGTTCGCCGACAGGCCGTACCCCCGCATGATGAGAAATGTGAACAGGAAGGTGATCGGCAGCGACAGGACAACGACCGCGGCGGTGCGGAACTCGGCCAGGAACAGGAAGAGGACGATGATGACGAGGACGCCCCCTTCGAGGAGAGCGTTCCGCACGGTCTTGATGCACGCCTCGATCAGCTCCGTGCGGTCGTAGAAGACGTCGATGCGCAGCCCCTTGGGCAGGCGCTGCTGGATGTTCCTGATGGCATGTTCCACGGCCGAAACGACCGTCTTGGAGTTCTCCCCGCGCAGCATGATCGCCATGCCGGCGACCGTCTCGCCCTTACCGTCGCGGGTGACCGCACCCGACCGAAGCTGCCGCCCGACTACAACGTCGGCCACGTCGCGGACGAAGACGGGGGTACCGTCCTGCGCCTTGAGCACGACGTTCCCGATGTCCGTGGAGCTTGCGAAAAGTCCCACCCCTCGAATGTACATCTGCTCCCAGCCCTTGAGGATCAGGCCGGCACCGGCGTTGGCGTTGCTCTGCTCGAGTGCTTCGGTGACCTCGCGCAACGTGAGGCCGTACTTGAGCAACCGCTCGGGGTGGACCACGACCTGGTACTGCTTGACCTCACCGCCGAAGCTGTTGACCTCGGTCACGCCGGGAACGG
>JAKALX010000246.1 GCA_021823905.1 Chloroflexota bacterium
GGCGCCAGCCCCCTGCCAATGCTTCTTCCTGCACCTGAGCCTCGGCCTTCTCCCGCCATCCCCATCCTCACTCCCCCCGACCTTGCGCAAAACCCTGAACCCCACCCGGCGCTGGCCAGTCCGCGACCGCGCCACCTATACTTCGGAGAATGCACAGCGCCCGCGATCGCGGGCTTCCGTCGCGTCTCCGGAGTAAGCCAACATGCCGATCACGTCCAAGCGCGAGTGGCTCCAGGGCCCCTACCAGAAGGCGGTCGAGCGCGCACCAGAGCGCAGCAAGTCGTTCGAAACCACCGGGAAGATGCCCATCGAGCCGCTCTACACCTGGGACGACCTCGCCGGCTTCGATCCACAGGAGGAGCTCGGGTTCCCGGGCGAATATCCGTTCACCCGCGGCATCCAGCCGACGATGTACCGCGGGCGCTTCTGGACCATGCGCCAGTATGCCGGCTTCGGCGACGCCGAGGAGTCGAACCAGCGCTACCGGTACCTGCTCGCCAACGGCCAGACCGGGCTCTCGATCGCGTTCGATCTCCCCACCCAGATCGGCTACGACTCGGACGACCCGATGGCTTCTGGCGAAGTCGGGAAGGTCGGTGTCGCGGTCGATTCGATCGAGGACATGCAAACCCTGTTCAACGGCATCCCGCTGGACAAGGTCACCACCTCGATGACGATCAACGCGACCGCCTCCATCCTGCTAGCGCTTTACGTCGCCGTGGGGAAGCAGCAGGGGGTCACGCCAGATAAGCTTGGCGGGACAGTCCAGAACGACATTCTCAAGGAGTACATCGCGCGGGGAACGTACATCTACCCGCCGAAACCCTCGATGCGGCTCATCACCGACGTCTTCGCCTACTGCAAGGACACCGTGCCGCAATGGAACACGATCTCCATTTCCGGCTACCACATGCGCGAGGCCGGGTGCACCGCCGCGCAGGAGATCGCGTTCACGCTGGCCGACGGGATCGAGTATGTCCAGGGAGCGATTGCCGCCGGCCTTGACGTTGACGACTTCGCCGGCCGTCTGAGCTTCTTCTTCGCCTGCCACAACAACTTCCTCGAAGAGGTGGCGAAATTCCGGGCCGCTCGCCGGATCTGGGCGAAGATCATGAAGGAGCGCTTCGAGGCGAAGAGCCCGCGCTCACAGATGCTCCGCTTCCACACCCAGACCGGCGGGGCAACGCTAACCGCGCAGCAGCCCGAGAACAACATCGTCCGGACGACGGTCCAGGCGCTTGCGGCGGTCCTCGGTGGAACACAGTCGCTGCACACGAACTCGATGGACGAAGCACTGGCGCTCCCGAGCGAGAAGGCCGTGCAGATCGCGCTGAGGACCCAGCAGGTCCTCGCCTATGAGAACGCAGTCGGCGACGTCGTCGATCCGCTGGGCGGCTCGTACTTCGTCGAGGATCTGACGAACCGCCTCGAAGCCGAGGCATGGGAGTACATCAAGACGATCGACGGGCTCGGGGGCGCGCTTGCGGGAATCGAGCGTGGCTTCCAGCAGCGCGAGATCCAGGAAGCGGCCTATCGCTACCAGCGCCAGATCGAGGAACGCGAGCGGATCATCGTCGGAGTCAACGAATTCATCTCGCAAGAAGATCCCCCGTCCGGGCTGCTCCGCCTCGATCCAACCATCGGCGCGAAGCAGCGCGAGAAGCTGGCCAGGCTACGCGCGACCCGCGACACCGCGGCGGTAGAGGCCCTGCTCGGCAGGCTCCAGGCAACCGCGGAAGGCCCCGGCAACCTCGTGCCCATCATGGTTGAATGCGTCGAGAACCGCGTGACGCTGGGGGAAATCAGCCACCGGCTGCGGCGGGTATGGGGCGAACAGCGCGAATCGGTGGTGATCTGACGTGACCGACGACAACGTGGTCTCGGCCGCGGAAGAGCGGCGCCGGCTGGTGGGGAGGGTCGATGTCGAGTTCCACCAGGTTGTCCGCAACGTCGAGGCGTGCCGGATCCGCGACATCGAGCGCCCGTTCATCGGTGACTGGTCGCTGAAGGATATCGTCGGCCATCTCGCCTCGTGGGAGGCGGAGGTCGTCAGCTCGTTGCGTGAATTGCGAGAGGGCCGCCGGCCGAAGATCCTCGATTTCGATCAGAAGACGCTCGACGAGTGGAACAACGACCACGTCGAGCGGAAGCGCGACCTGAACTTCTTCAGCGTGATGGAGCAGTTCAGGGGCGGCCACAACCGTCTTGTCGAGGAACTCGATCTTTGCAGCGACGAAGACCTGGTCACCGAGCACTCGGTACACAACAACCTCGTCCTCTCGGTGATCGACCACGAGCGCGAGCACTGGCACGAGATTGCGGCCCACCTCGCAGGGATGGAACGGGTGCGCCACACCGGGCCCCAGTCGGTTCCGGAAGAGGCCGCTGCCGGCTAGGGACACGCGCGACCACCCGGGCGCCCGCGACGACATGAACTCTTCCCGCGCTCGGCGCGGGATCACGGTGAAGGAGAGGCCATGCTCAAGAAGATCCACCACGTGGGTGTCGTCGTGCAGAGTGCCGACGAGGCACTCAAGTTCTACCGCGACGCGCTCGGCCTTCCCGTCACCGACGACCGTGTGATCGAGGACCAGGGTGTGCGCGGCGTCCTCCTCAAGATCGGCAACTCCGAGATCGAGCTGCTCGAGCCGACCCGTGACGACACCGGGGTGGCCAAGTTCCTGGCCAGCCGCGGCGAAGGCATGCACCATATCTGCTTCGAGTCCGACGACGTGCACGCTGAGCTCGACGCCGCAAGGGCGAAGGGGATTCAGCTTATCGACGAAAAGCCGCGGCTTGGCCTCGCCGGGATGATCTGCTTCCTCCACCCGAAGTCGAACCATGGCGTTCTGATCGAATACGCGACTCCACTTGCGGGCGGTCGCCACTGATTGCCATGTCCATCGGCGCGACACACATCGACCACATCGTCGTTGCTTCCAACAATTCGGCAGCGACGGCGAAGCTGTTCTCCGAAAACCTGGGGATCGAAATCAAGCGAGTGATGAGCCGTCCTGGCACGGGGGCGCACATGGAGTTCGCCAAGCTCCAGGAGATCGTCCTCGAATTCGCCGGCCCGGGGCAGCCGAAGGAAGGCGAAGAGCCCAAAGCCCGCCTGGGTGGCTTCGTGCTCGCCGTCGGCGACATCGACGCGGCGGTTGCCACCTTGCGAAAGAGAGGCGTCGACGTCGGCGACGCGCATCCCGCGGTTCAGCCCGGCGCGAAGATCGCTGGCATTCGCGCGGGAACGCACGGCGTTCCGCTCGCACTCATCCAGTACAACGCCATGCCGGCTGGCAATGACCCGGCCGGTTCATAGGAGGACGCCCCGTTGAAGGTACGGAAGATCGACCATGTCGGCATCGTCGTGAAGGACCTCGACGCGGCGCTCGCCACCTATTCGCGCCACTTCGGCTTCGCCGTGGACGGCTCGCGTGGCGGCGAACTGCCGGCCCTCGGTATCAAGAACGCCTTCGTGCCCGTTGCCGACAGCGACCTGGAGTTCATCCAGCCAACGAGCGACCAGGGACCGGTCGCGAAGTTCGCGCAGGAACGGGGCGAGGGCCAGTTCCTGCTCTCGATCGCCGTCGACGATGTGAACGCCGCGGTCGAGCACCTGCGCGGACTGGGCGTTCGCGTCGGGGACCCGTCCAACGGCGTCGCGTTCGTCTCCATGAAGTCAAGCCACGGGGTAAACTTGCAGCTCATCCAGCGCTAAGCCGGCGTCGGGTACGGCGCCATCAACTTCGTTCGAACAGAAAGAGCCAATGACCGCACCAACCAGCGCCAAGATCCGCGTCCTCATCGCCAAGCCAGGCCTCGACGGTCATGACCGTGGGGCAAAGGTTGTCGCACGCGCGCTGCGCGACGGCGGCTGCGAGGTCATCTACACCGGCATCCGCCAGACGCCCGAGATGATCGCGGAGGCGGCCTTGCAGGAAGATGTTGACGTTGTCGGCCTGAGCATCCTCTCCGGGGCCCACCTGGAGCTTTTTCCGCGCATTGTCGACGAAATGAAGAAGCGCGGCCTGACCGACGTTCTCCTCTTCTGCGGCGGGATTATCCCGGAGGAGGACACGAAGGCGCTCGAAGGGCTGGGCTTCGCGGCGATCTTCCGGCCTGGCACGAACACCCAGGACATCGTGAAGTTCGTCTACGAGCACGTGAAGAAGTAAGTGGACGAACTCGTCGAGCGATTCCTCGCCGGCGACCGGCGAGCGCTGGCCCGGATCATCAGCCGCGTGGAGAGCGAGAGCGGCGAGGGCCGCGAATGCCTGCGCCAGCTCTACCCACATTCTGGCAAGGCGCACATTATCGGCATTACCGGCGGCGCCGGCGCCGGGAAGAGCACCCTCACGGGGGCCCTGGCAGCCGAGTATCGCCGCCGCGGGAAGACGCTCGGGATCGTCGCCGTCGATCCCTCCAGCCCCTTTACGCATGGCGCCATTCTCGGCGACCGCATCCGGATGCAGGAGCTTACCCTCGATCCGGGCGTCTACATGCGAAGCATGGCCGGCCGCGGCGCCCTTGGCGGTCTCGCCCCCACGATCGACGACGTCGTCGCGGTGATGGACGCCTTTGGCTTCGACTACGTGATCATCGAGACCGTTGGCGCGGGCCAGGACGAGGTCGAGATCGCGGGGCTGGCGCTGACGACGATCCTCGTCAACAACCCCGGGACGGGGGACGACATCCAGGCGCTCAAAGCCGGGATCATCGAGATCGCCGACATCCTCGTGGTGAACAAGGCTGACCACCCCGGGGCAGACGTGCTCGTCAGCCAGCTGCAGGCGCTGCTCTCGCTGGCGCCCGCGGGCGCCCGGCGCCCGCCGATTCTGAAGACGACAGCGCTCAAGGCAGAGGGCCTTGCCGAGCTGGCGGACGCGATCGGCGAGCACGGGGCGTACCTCGCACAATCTGGCGAGCTTGAACGGCGGCGCGCCGACGACGCACGGCAGCAGGTCCTCTCCATCGCGCGCCAGATCCTGCTCGAACGTATCCGCGCCGCCACCAGCGAGGAGGAGCTGGCCGAGCTCGTGCTGCGGGTTGCGGCGCGCAAACTCGATCCGCACAGCGCGGCCGAGCAGTTAGCCGGGAACGTTCTGCGATAAGGGCTCCGGACGGCTCGGCGACGAAGCCCGCCGGAGTTCCCACTTCACGTTCTGGTCATCGCAGGTGCCGCTGGATTGGCAGCTCACGGACGCGCTTGCCGGTGCGCGCGAACACGGCGTTCGAGACGGCCGCGGCCAGCGGCACGATGCCCGGTTCACCGGCGCCCGTCGATGGCACTTCGGGTTCCCCGAGCAGGAGCACCTCGATCGCCGGGACGTTGTTGATGCGCGGCACGCGGTAGCGCGTATAGCCGGGGTTCAGCAGCCGGCCGCCTTCGACTTCGGCCTCCTCGTAGAGCGCGGTGCCGAGGCCCATGACGATCGAACCCTCGGCCTGGTTGCGAGCGCCATCGGGGTTGACCGTCAGCCCGCAGTCGATGCCAACCGTCACGCGACTGACCTTCGCCTCGGCGCCCTGGACGTCGAGCTGAACGGCCGTGGCGGCGTAACTCCCGACGTCCGATCCGATCGCGATGCCCGCGCCCGTCTGCTTCTCGGTCCAGCCGAAGCGAGTCGCGGTCGCCTCCAACACCCGGCGCAGGCGCCGGTGGCTGAGGTTGCGTAACCGCAGTTCGACCGGGTCGATCTCGAGCGCCGCGGCGATTTCGTCCATGTGGACTTCGCGGGCGAAGTGGTTCACCGCGCCGCCGAGCGACCGGAACGATCCGGCCGGCAGCGGGCCGTCGCCGGCAGCCACGGTCACGTGAACGTTGGCTACGTCATACGGGGTGTCGGAGCCGCGCTGGCCGATCAGCGGCCGCGCTTTCGCGGCGTGTACGGCTTCGAAGGACCAGGCCACGAGCCGGCCGTCGCCCTTGAACCCACTCCGCACCTCGATGACCGCGGCG
>JAKALX010000247.1 GCA_021823905.1 Chloroflexota bacterium
CTCGCACCGTCGACCAGCTCGGGGAGTACGGCCAGCAGATCGGCGACATCGTCAAGGTCATCGACGAGATCGCCGCCCAGACCAACCTCCTCGCCCTCAACGCCGCCATCGAGGCTGCGCGGGCCGGCGAGCAGGGCCGCGGCTTCGCCGTCGTCGCCGACAACGTGCGCACCCTGGCCGAGCGCTCCTCACAGTCGACCAAAGAGATCGCCGAGCTGATCGGCAAGGTCCAATCCGGCACGCAAGAAGCCGTTCAGGCCATGGCCGTGGGCGTCAAGGACGTCCAGGCCGGCCGCGAGATCACTTCCCAGGCCGGCAGTGCCCTCGACGCCATCATCGCCTCCGTCCAGGACGCCGCCTCGCGCATGCAGGGGATCGCCAAAGACGTCCAGGGTCTCTCGGCGGGCGCCGGGCGCATCCTCTCCTCCGCCGACGAGATCGCCAAAATGTCCGAGGCCGCGGCTTCCAGCGCCGCCGCGATGGCCGACGGCACCGGCCGCGTCACCACAGCCATCCTCCAGGTCTCCGCTACGAGCGAGGAGACGTCGGCGTCGGCCGAAGAGGTCTCCGCCTCAACCGAGGAGCTCTCGGCCCAGTCCGAGGAGCTCGCCGCAACCGCCAGCGCCATGAAAGACCTCGCCCAGCGGCTCAACGAGGCGGCCAACCGTTTCACCTGGGACCGCGGGAAGGATCAGCCCGCCGTCCTCCAGGGCCGATTCGCGTCGACGCCCGGCGGGAAGAGAGCCGCCTGAGGCGGTTCCATCCCGTGTGCTTCCCCACCGTCGCACGGTGTTGGATATCGGGGCCACCGAGAGGGCCCACAAGGGCTCTCCCTCAGCAGAAAGCGTCTGCATTTGGCCGATTCTCCTAAGTGACGAGTCATCGATACCCGGCGAATGTTAATCGGATACCTAGGAAACCGGCGCGCGAAGCCGCAGACGCCGTCGCGGTAACTGTTCTCAGTCAGGAGCTTCAGCATGACTTCCTCACGCCACCCGTCCGCACCTGCCAGTCCTACCTCCTCACGACTTCTGCACATCAGTCTGCGTTCTCGCCTCATTGCCTCGTTCGGCATCTGTACGGCAGTTGTCGTCGGGCTCGCGGCGCTTGGGCTTTGGTCGCTCCAGACTGCAGCCAGCGAGACGGATCACCTGTACGCCACTGAAACCGTCGGTCTCGAACAGATCATGCAGGCGAACGTCAGTCTTACGGCCGCCGCCAAGGACCAGTTCAAAGCCCTCGCGGCCACTGACCCCGCGAAGCGCGGCCCGCTCGTTCAGCTCACGAAGGAAGAGCTCGCCGCCGGCGCCCAGGCGTTCGCAACCTACGAGAAGTCGATCACCAACGAAGCCGACCGGAAGCAGTACGAAGCCCTCAAGGTCAAGGTCAACAAGGTCAACGGCGACCGAGCCAAGCTCCTCGACATTCTCGGCGCGGGCGACCTGGAGGGCGCGCAGAAGGCCTCCGCCGCGATGCAGAACGACATCGGCCCGATGTATGACGGCCTCGCAGAGAGCACGAAGTTCAAGGCCAACCTGGCACGCGACTCGCACGACCGCGTCCTCGCGAAGGCCGCATCGTCCCGGCAGTGGTTCCTGGGCGTGGCCGCACTTGCAGCGGCAGCAGCCTTCGTGATCGCCTTCTTCCTCATCCGCTCGATCACGCGGCCAGTTGAAGTGATCCGCAAGCAGCTCACGAGCGTCGAGAGCTACGATCTCGCGGCCCTCCGAAACGGAATAGCAGCCGTTGAACGTGGCGACCTCACCGTCCAGGCCACGCCCGTCACCCAACTCGTCGCCAATCCCGGTACCGACGAGCTGGGCCAGATCGAGCGCGGGATCAACGGAATGGTCACCGAGCTTCGACAGACCATGGCCGGCTACAACGCCATGCGCGAGGGCCTTGCCGAGATCGTCTCCGGCGTCGGCGAAAACGCCCAGAGCGTCCTCTCAGCCGCCGACCAGCTCCAGGAAGCCTCCGACCAGATGGCAGCCGCGACCGGCCAGATCGCGACCGCCATCAACGAGGTCACCCGCTCCACCGTCTCCTTGTCCTCGCTGAGCCAGGAGTCCGCACAGGAAGTCGAGCAAGTTGGCGCCGGGTCCCAGGAACTCGCCAACGCGGCACGCTCCACCGCCGGCTCCGCCGCTGGTTCGAGGACCGAGGCCAACAGCATGGGTGACCACATCGCCCAGGTCGCCACCCAGTCCGAGGAGGTCGCCGCCTCCGCTTCCGACTCCCGCCAGGCCGCCGAGGAAGGCCAGAAGGCGGTCATGCAGGCTGTGGCGTCCATGGAGGCGATCGCCAAGACCATCGATCGCACCTCGCGCACCGTCGACCAGCTCGGCGAGTACGGCCAGCAGATTGGCGACATCGTCAAGGTCATCGACGAGATCGCCGCCCAGACCAACCTCCTCGCCCTCAACGCCGCCATCGAAGCGGCCAGAGCCGGCGAGCAGGGACGCGGCTTCGCCGTCGTCGCCGACAACGTGCGGACGCTGGCCGAGCGCTCGTCGCAGTCGACCAAGGAGATCGCCGAGCTGATCAGCAAGGTCCAGTCCGGCACGCAAGAGGCCGTCGAAGCGATGGCCGCCGGCGTCAAGGACGTCCAGGAGGGCCGGGAGATCACGACCCAGGCGGGCGAGGCGCTGAAGGTGATCATCACCTCGGTCCAGGACGCCACCTCGCGGATGCAGGGGATCGCCAAGGACGTCCAGGGTCTCTCGGCGGGCGCCGAGCGGATCGTCTCCTCCGCCGATGAGATCGCGGAGCTTGCCGAGGCCACGGCGGCAGGCGCGGGAATGATCGCCGAGAGCGCGACGCGGGTGACCGGGGCGATCATCCAGGTCTCGGCGACGAGCGAGGAGACCTCCGCCTCGGCCGAGGAAGTCTCGGCCTCAACCGAGGAGCTCTCGGCTCAGTCGGAAGAGCTTGCCGCGACGGCCAGCACGATGAAGGAGCTCGCGCGCAAGCTGAACGCCGCCGCCAACCGCTTCACCTGGGACAAGTCCCGCACCGCGTAGGAGCGGCCGCTCAGGCGCCATGTTCCAGGGAAGGGAGGATCCGTCCTCCCTTCCCTGTTTTTTTCCCCGCGACGCCGGCGGCCGGCCGCGCCGCCCGCCCCGAACTGCGCTACTATTCGGCGCGGCTATGAAGCGGCGCAGCGACGACCTCCTCGCACGATCTGAACGGTTGATGGAGCTCCAGAAACTGTTGCACCGGCCCGGGCCCGGCTGGACCGCGCGGCAGCTCGCGGCCCAGTTCGGTGAGGAGGACGTCGTGCTCCGCACGATCCAGCGCGACCTGAACTACCTTCGCGAACTTCTCGGCGACCAGCCATGGTTCGATCCCACGCTCCTCGGGCCCGCGCGAGGCCCCTATTCCCTGCCGCCGGGCATCTACCCCTACACGCCGCTGCAGCTATCGCTCCACGAGGCACGCGCGCTCCTTTTCGGCATCCGTCTCCTCCTCCACAACACTGGCGGCAAGGATCCCGATGCGCTGACCGTGCTCGAAAAGCTGGCGGCGTCGTTCCCCGGCTCCGTCGCGGTCCAGGCCGAGCTGCTCCGCCAGTTGTTCGAACCACAGGCCGCGGCATCGAGAGAGGATCGTGACCAGCGCGCCATCCTCCACGCCATCACCGACGCCTGGGCCAGCTCGCATACCGTGACGCTGCGGTATCAGTCGCCAGGCAAGAACCCGCGCACCTTCGATTTCGACCCGTACCTGCTGACGCCCGGCGGCGCCAACGCCGCAACCTACCTCACCGGCTACAGCCACTTGCACGGCGAAGTTCGCACGCTCGTCCTGTCCCGCGTTGTGCGCGCCACGCCGACGGCTGCCCGGTTCGCGCCGCCCGCGCTTGCGGAACTGGCCGAACGCATGGAGCGAAGCTTCGGCGGCGTCATCCTCGGCGACGAAGAGCACCGCGTCGTTCTCGACTTCGCTCCGGAGGCCGCCGTTCGCGCGCGCGAATCGCACCCCGTCCCCGGCCGGAGCATCACGCCTCTGCCCGGCGGCGGCGTACGCATGGAGATGACGCTCCCCAGCTTGCTGGACTTCGTCCCCTGGGTCCTCGGTTGGGGCGCCGATGTACGCGTCGTCGAGCCTCCAGAGTTGCGCGAGCGGGTGGTAGAGTCGCTCAAGCGGGCGGCGGCCAATTACCGCTAATGCGACAGGGGTTGTCGCGCTCGAGTCCGACGATGCGACGCCGCGGGGGCGTTTGACCGTCGCTGCTGCTTAGCACTAACGTTCGCCTAGCCGGCCTGCTCGAGGGATCGTCGCCGGCGCCAACGGAGCGACTACGTGGCCCTTTTCCGCTTTGTGCACGCCGCCGACCTCCACCTCGACAGCCCGTTTGCCGGCATCGGCGCCGCCATCCCCCCGGCTCTGCGCGACATGCTGCTGACCGCCACCTTCGACGCTTATGACAACCTCATCGGGCTCTGCATCCGCGAACAGGTTGACGCGCTGCTCATCGCCGGCGACGTCTACGACGGGGCCGACCGCAGTCTCCGAGCCCAGCTCAAGTTTGTCGCCGGCCTTCAGCGTCTGCACGAGGCCGGGATCCGGTCGTTCGTCTGCCACGGCAACCACGACCCCCTCGACGGCTGGGACGCCGGCCTGGCACTACCGCCGTCGGCCCACCGCTTCGGCGCTGAAGTCGAAGCAGTTCCGTTCGACCCCGCGCGTCCCGAGCTCGCCACGGTCCATGGCGTGAGCTACCCGCGCCAGCAAGTGCTCGAAAATCTGGTCCCCGGGTTCGTCCGAAACGGCTCGCCGGCCTTTGCCATCGGTCTCCTACACGCGAACGCCGGTTCGAACACCGGTCACGCGCCCTACGCCCCCTGCACCGTGGACGACCTGGCGAAAGCCGGCATCGATTACTGGGCCCTCGGCCACGTCCACACTAGGCAGATTTTGCGGGAACGCGGCCCGGCGATCGTCTACCCTGGGAACACCCAGGGCCGCCACCCGAACGAGACCGGCCCCCGCGGCGCCTTCCTCGTTTCGGTCGACGCGAGTGGAACGCCAACGATGGAATTTCGCCCGCTGGACGCCGTTCGCTGGGAGCAAGTAGAGGTCGACGTTACCGAAGCAGGCTCGATCCAGCAGGTGCTCGACCTGGTAGCTCGCGGGGTGGGCGAAACCCTCGACGCCGGTGGCGGCCGCCCGGTTGTCTACCGGCTCAACCTGCGCGGCCGGACCGCGCTATACGGCGACATTCTCCACAGCTCCAACCTGGACGACCTCCAGGCGTCACTCAACGGCGAATGGGCAGGCCAGCGGCCGTTCGCCTGGTGCGAGCGCATCACGCACAATCTCCGGCCCGAGTTCGACCGCGACGCCGCGCTCGCGGGCGGAGACTTCCTGGCAGAAGTCCTGGGCGGAGCCGACGCCATCCGCGCCGATCCCGCCGCCCTCGCGGAACTCCAGGCCGCCCTCGAACCTCTGTACACGAACGACCGCGCCCGCAGGGTGCTCAAGGGCGAGATGCCCGCCGGCGACGATCTCCTTCGCCTCCTCGGCGACGCCGAAATCGAGTGCGTGGATCGCCTCCTGGGGGCTGTGCGGTGAGGATTGAGTCGCTCCACCCTGAGGGCTTCGGCCACTTCTCGGACCAGGAGATCGGACCGTTCTCGCACCCCCTCACGGTCGTGCATGGCCGCAATGAGGCGGGCAAGAGCACGCTGCTTGCCTTCGTTCGCACCATCCTCTTCGGCTTCCCCGCGCAGAATCGCGCGAAGTTCTATCCGCCGATGGCCGGCGGACGCCACGGTGGGCGCCTCACGCTCATCGACGACAACGGCGGGCGCTACGTGGTCGAACGCACCGAGACCACGGGCGCCGTCAGCCTGCGCGTCACGCGCCCCGACGGATCGCAGACGGCCGACGAATCCGTCCTCGCCCATCTCCTCGTCGCCTCTAGCCCCCTCTTCGAGTCCGTGTTCGCCTTT
>JAKALX010000248.1 GCA_021823905.1 Chloroflexota bacterium
TGAGGCCGGCCAGGAAGCGCTCGAAGCCGACGTTGTGCTCGTCGCGATCGGCTTCGTCCCTCATACCCAGGGCTTGAACCTGGAGTCAGCGGGCGTCGCCACGCAGCGCGGGTTCATCACGATCGACGACCAGATGCGGACGAATATCCCGAACGTTTACGCCGTTGGCGACGTCACCGGGAAGCTGATGCTCGCCCACGTTGCGAGTCACCAGGGAACCATCGCCGCCGAGGTCATCGCCGGGAAGACCGTCCCGGCAGTCGACTACGTGCAGATGCCGCGCGGAACCTTCTGTCAGCCCCAGATCGGGTCGATCGGCTACACCGAGGCCCAGGCGAAAGCAGCGGGCTTCCAGGTGAAGACCGGGCGCTTCCCCTTGACGGCGCTTGGCCGCGCCATCGCCATCGGCGAGACGGAGGGCTTCATCAAGGTCGTCGCCGACGTGCCGACCGGACAGGTCCTGGGTATCCACATGATCGGCCACGACATCAACGAGCTCCTCGGCGAGGCGACGCTCATCGCGCTCCTCGAGGCGACAACCGTCGAAGTCGGATTTGCGGTGCACGTCCACCCGAGCCTGGGGGAGGCGCTCAAGGAAGCGGCCCTCGCGGCCGACGGCGAGGCGATCCACGTCGCCCGTCGCAAGGGGCCCCCCGCGCGCGCGGCGGAAAGCGTGGAAACGGCGTGAGCCTCGACACGGCCACGGGACCGGCCACTTCAGCAGAGCCGGACGCGGACCAACTGCTCCAGTTCCTCTACGAGATGATGTTGATCCGCCGCTTCGAGGAGAAGAGCGGCGAACTCTACACAAAGGGCAAGATCCGTGGGTTCCTCCACCTCTACACAGGACAGGAAGCGTGCGCTGTCGGGGTGATGAGCGCGCTCGAAGCGCGCGACAAGATCGTGACCCATTACCGCGATCACGGCCACGCGCTGGCCCGCGGGCTGGACCCGAACCGGGTGATGGCTGAGCTCTACGGCCACTCGCACGACGTCAGCGGCGGCCGGGGCGGTTCAATGCACCTCTACGACGCCTCGAAGGGTTTCCTGGGCGGCTATGCCATCGTTGCCGCCCATCTCCCGCTCGCCGTGGGGCTCGGGCTCGCCGCGAAGATGAAGCGTGAGGATTCGGTCGTGCTTTGCATCTTCGGCGACGGCAGCGTTGGTGAGGGCGAGTTCCACGAAGCTCTGAACTTCTCGGTGCTCTGGCAGACGCCCGTCGTCTTCTTCTGCGAGAACAACCTCTACGGGATGGGCGTCGCCTTCGCTCAGTCCCTCTCGACCGGTATCGGCCGGCTCGCCGAGGCGTACAACATCCCAGCCGTAACTGTGAACGGAATGGACGTACTTGAAGTCCGCGCAGCCGCCCAGCGAGCCGTCGCGCACGCGCGGAGCGGAAAGGGCCCGTATTTCGTGGAGGCCATGACCTACCGCTACCGCGGACATTCCATGGCCGACCCGGAGCTCTACCGGCTGCGAACCACTCTCACGGCTGCGGCAGGCAATCGCGCGCCGGATGACGCAATCGAAGCAGACGCAACCACACTACTACCTGACGCTCGACGTGGACATGACCGAGGCGATGCGGTTCCGGGATCAGCTGAACGAGTCGGCGGGCGAGACGCAGCGGGTCAGCGTGAACGACCTGCTCATTAAGGCGTGCGCCACCGCCCTCGAGCGCCACCCGAAGTTCAATGCGGAGTTCGCAGAGAACGGTCTGAAGATGCACGAGCGGATCAACGTCGACATCGGGATCGCGCTCGACGAAGGCCTCATCGCACCCGCCATCTTGGATTGCGGCTCGAAATCGCTCGGCCGGATTGCGCAGGAGTCGAAGGACCTTATCGCACGCGCAAAGAGCGGCGGGCTGACGGCCGCTGAATACGGAGAGGGCACGTTCACAATCACCAACCTGGGCGCCTATGGTGTTGAAACGCTCATCGGCATCATCAATCCGCCACAGGCCGCGATCCTCGGCGTGGGATCGGTGATGGACCAGCCGGTCGCTCGTGATGGCCAGATCGTCATCCGGAAGATGATGAAGCTCGCCCTCAGTGCCGACCATCGCGTGACGGACGGGGCTGAAGGCGCGCGCTTTATCAAGGAGATCCAGGGGCTGCTGGAGAACCCGGTGAGGCTCGCGCTGTGAATTCACGATTCACGATTGACGATCGCCGATTGGAGCGCGAGGCCCCTGGTCGGCATACTTCGGCGGTTCACCGGCCACCCAGCGCACCTCGGTCTCCAGCATCTTCGCGAAGCGATCGGCGCGGCTGAGCAACGCGGTCCACTCGTCGAAGGTGTAAGTCAGCACGTCCACAGGGACCGGGAGGGTGGTGGTGTCTCCCGGAGCGACACGGCTGGCAAAGGGCCGCTCCGATTCGCTGAGCAAGATGACGATGTCGAGATCGCTGCCCACCCCCCAGTTACCGCGGGCATACGAACCGAAGTAGCCGACGGCGACTACGTTCTCGTCACTCGACACCAGCGAAGCGGCCCACGTTTCGAACGCGGGGATTACGTCAGCTGGTCCTGGCCAGCGCATCACGGACGAACGCAACGATCGCACGGGCATGCTTCACCGCCTCGATGCTCTGGAGGCTGCCGTAGTGTTCAAACGGCGCCCCTTCAGGGTGGCTATCAGGGTAGCGCGTTGGCACGTAGAACGTGTCGAGCACTTTGGCGCCCTCTGCGAGGAGCGGAGGGCCTGCGGTCGGAAGCTCGCGGAGCATGCGTTCGACACCGTGGCCCCAAACCTCCTGCCCGTAGGAAAGATGGAGGGCCTTGACCGCCATTTCCGCCGCCTGGTGAGCGGCAAAACAGGCCCAGTCGTGCCGTCCCTCGGCCAGCGCCGCATTCGCCATGTCGAGGTCGTGCTCGGACTGGCGGAACCAGTCAGCTGAACGATCACTCACCTGTTCGGCCTCCGCCCCCCAATGATACTCGCATCGCCGCATGCTCCCTGAATCTCGAGCTCGATTTTCGAATTCCAGCGGGATTGGCGATTGGGTAAGCGGTCGCGCCGCAAGCGACATCAGCAACATGGACAACCCCTCAAGCGGAAGCGTGCTGAATGCCGCGACCGGGCATTTCAACGCGACATGCTTTGGGACCGTTGGGTCAATCTTCGCGCAGCCGCTTCCCCATGACGTAGAACGGTGCGCCGCGCGGTGCGAACACCATTTCGGTAATCATCTCGAAGCCGTGGCGCCGGTAGAGTTCGTGGGCGCGGCTGTCCGTTCGCGTGCTCAGCACGCAGGTGCGCTCGGAGCGCGCTTCGAGCAGCTGGCGTATGAGCGCCGAGCCCACTCCGCGGGACTGGTGCGACGGCGAAACCGCGATTTCGACCAGCTCGTACGAGTCAGAAAGCCAATCCGCCGCGAGCTTCGCGGGAAGCGCCTTGAGAACGGTGTCGTGCCACCACTGGCCGGGCCCACCATTGTACCCATACGTCATGCCCACCACTTCGTCGCCCGGCAAGACGGCGACGAGAGCGTTGAACCCCTGGCGATGGCGGTGCAACTCCTGCATCCGGCCGCGAATCTCCTCTCCCCGGTCCGGATCGCTGTACGGCGGCTCGGCGAAGGCGTCGCCGTACACGCGAATGGCCCCCTCGAACAGGGGGCCACGCACGGCCAGCGGCTTGATCTGCCAGCTCATCCGCGATATTGGGCTTTGCCGCCCACCTTGTCCTTGTTCAGCCGCTTGTTCAGGTGCAGCCCTTCGAGGATGAATTCCACGGCGGCGGCGGTCTCGGCCGCGCTGCCTTCGCCAGCGGCCTTCTCCACGGCTGGCCAAAGACCTTCGATCTGCTGCGCCAGCTTCACGTAGGTGTCGCTCGGCACCATGTCGCCGACCTCGACAGCGACGCCCGACTTGAAGCGGTTCACCACCTGCTCCAGCTCGCCGAGGTTGTAGGTTCGGTTGAAGACCGCGACGACCGCGCCCTGGATGAGCTTGTCGATGATCTGGTCCTCGCGCCCTTCCTCGACCGTTTCGAACTCCACCTTGCCGGAGAAGGTCGGGACGACGAACGGCAGGTCGCTGATCCGCGGCACGACCGTGTCCTCGCCGGTGATAATCGCCCGCCTCAAGGCGTTCGCGAGCATGCTCTCGTAGTTCGCGATGCTCGCCCGGACGCTCACGCCCGAACGCTGGTTCACGTCAGGGCTGCGCCGGGCCAGCCGCGAGATCTCCGCGATCACTTCCTTCATATACGGCGGCACGACAACCTTGAAGTCGGACGGCACGGGGTGGTGCTCCGCCTCCATGATGTCCATCTCGTGCTCGATCTTCGCCGGATAATGGGTGCGCACCTGCGCGCCGTAGCGGTCCTTTAGCGGCGTGATGATACGGCCCCGGTTGGTGTAATCCTCCGGGTTCGCGCTCGCCACCACGAACACGTCGAGCGGCAGCCGGATTCGATGCCCGCGAATCTGCACGTCGCGCTCTTCCATGATGTTGAGAAGGCCCACCTGGATCCGCTCCGCCAGGTCCGGCAGCTCGTTGATGCAGAAGACGCCGCGGTTCGTGCGCGGGATCAGTCCGTAATGAATGGTTAGCTCGTCCGAGAGGTAGCGGCCCTCCGCAACCTTGATCGGGTCCACTTCGCCAATGAGGTCGGCGATGGTGATGTCTGGCGTCGCGAGCTTCTCGCCATAGCGCTTGTCCCGGTCAAGCCACTCGATCTCCGCGGCGTCACCCTTCTCGTCGATGAGATCCCGGCCTTCGCGGGTGATCGGGTGGAACGGATTCTCGGGGATCTCGCAGCCTCGCAGAACCGGGGTCTCTTCGTCCAGCAGCGAAACCATGGAGCGGATGATCCGCGACTTCGCCTGGCCACGCTCGCCGAGGAAGATGATGTCCTGGCCCGCAAGGATCGCGTTGACGATGTGGGGAATGACCGTCTCTTCGTAGCCGAAGATACCCGGAAACAGGTCGTCCCCGGCACGGATCTTCCGGATGAGATTCGTGCGCATCTCCTAGCGCACGGGGAGCACCTGATAACCGGACGCCCTGAGTTCACCAACCGTCCGGGGACGTTCGAGAGTTGTCACGCCTGTCCAATCCTCCTCTTCGCCACCGCGAGGCGGCGACAGCGCCAACGGACAGGGAAGCCGCCATGAGCGACACCACAGCCCAGCCTGCATTCGCCTGGCGGCGAAAGCGTGCGTCCCTTCGCACGTGAATCGATCATAGGGGGCGGGATAGGCATGTCAACCGAGCCGCATTGACCGGGGCGATACGCTGACGCCCTACTCTCCTTCACCACGGCTCGCCAGCAACGCTTCGATCTCCGCGAGCCGCTCCGGCCGGTTGGCGTTGCGGAAGCTGTCCAGCTCCGGATCGGCCGCCCGCACCTCGTCTTCCGAGAGGATGCGCGCCGCGAGCCGCTCGTATGCGGGGACGATGCGCAGAAGATCCTGCTCGATGAGCTCCTCGAACACCGGCAGGCAAGCGTGGGGGCGATAGACGGCCGTCAGCGGCTGGTGGAACGCGCCGGCCATTGGGCAGACGACGTCGTAGCCCGGCGCCATCGCAGCCAGCAGCTCGATGAGCTCCGGCCGCAAGAGGGGCGCGTCGCAGGCGGTCGCGAAGCAGATCTCCGCCTCCACGGCGGCGAAGCCGGTAGCGAGCCCGGCCAACGGACCCTTTGCCGCGAAGCGATCCTCCACGACAACGAGCTCCGAGCGGGAGGTAACCGCGGGCAGCTCCTGGCCCTGCGCCTTCACGATGACGATCCGGCGGCAGACCGGCTCGATCGCCGACAAGACCCACTGCAGAAGGGGCCGGCCACGCAGCCGCGCCGAAGCCTTGTCGGAACCGAAGCGGCTGCTTTTTCCTCCGGCGAGGATCAACCCGTCAATCGGTTCTCGTTCCCGTGTCACACGTTCCTCCCCCAGCTGTCATCATCGTACCGTCCCCGGACCGTGCGACAGCACGCCT
>JAKALX010000249.1 GCA_021823905.1 Chloroflexota bacterium
GGCGCCGCTCGCGAAGCACTTGCAGACGTCGCCACCGGTGCGGATGCCGCCGTCCGTGATGATCGGGATGTAGCGGCCCGTCTCTTTGAAGAAGTAGTCGCGGGCGGCGGCGCAGTCGATCGTCGCCGTCACCTGGGGAACCCCGATGCCGAGCACTTCGCGGCTCGTGCAGGCCGCGCCCGGCCCAACGCCCACGAGGACCGCCGCGACGCCCGTCCGCATCACTTCGAGCGTGGCGCCGAAGCCGACCGTGTTCCCAACGACCACCGGGATGTGGATGTTCTTGAACAGCTTGTCGAAGCGAAGACCCTCGACGCTGTTCGACTCATGCCGGGCAGTGGTCACCGTGCTCTGCACGACCAGGATGTCGCCGCCCGCGTCCTGGATGAGCGGCGCGTAACGCTTGGTGTTCATCGGCGTGACCGAGACGGCCGCAACGGCGCCGCCGGCCTTGATCTCGTGAATCCGGCGAGCGATGAGGTCCTCGCGCATCGGCTGCTGGTAGGCGGCCTGGAGGATCGAGGTCGCTTCTTCCCGGCTCGCCGAGGCAACTTCTTGCAGGATCTGCCCGGGGTCGTCGTATTTCGTCCAGACCCCTTCGAGGTTGAGGACCGCGAGTCCGCCCGCCTTGTGCATCGCGATCGCGAACTGCGGATCGACGACCGCGTCCATCGCCGAGGCGAGGAACGGGATCTCGAGGTGGTGGGGACCAATTTCCAGGCCGAGCTCGCAGAGTTCGGGGTTGATCGTCACCTCGCCGGGAACGATCGCGACCTCGTCGAAGCCGTAAGCGCGGCGGAGTTGCTTGAACTGCGGTACGTTTCCATCGAGCGAATGCAACGGCGCATGGCCGCTCTCCGGAAGGTCGGAGGCGGCGGAAGAAAGGTGAAGAGCAGTAGTCAATTCAGCGCAACCCTGGGAGTGGAGTCGCGGCCGCCGGACCCTGGCCGCCGTATCATTCGAGTGTAGGTTCCCGTTCCGAACAGGGTCAACACAATCGTTAAGCAACTCAGCCATTATGTGCGATCGACCGGCAGCCAACCGCTCATGACCGCTCACTCACCGGGCTTGTACGTCCTGGCGACGCCCATCGGCAATCTCGCCGATCTGAGCGATCGCGCCAGGCAGCTCCTCTCCGAAGCGCTAATCGTCGCCGCCGAGGACACGCGCACCAGCGGGACGATCCTGAAGCTCGCTGGCTCCCGCGCCCGCCTCCTCAGTCTCACCGAGCACAACGTCTCCGAACGCTCACCGGAGCTTCTCGCGGCCGCGCGGGAGGGAATCGTCGCCCTCGTCTCGGACGCTGGCACGCCGGTCGTGGCGGACCCTGGAGCGCGCCTCGTCGAAGCGGCACACGCCGCCGGAGTGGCAGTGTTCGCCGTTCCCGGTCCGTCAGCTCTCGCCGCGGCGATCTCCGTCGCGGGGTTTCCCGGTGACGACGTGCATTTCCTTGGCTTTCTCCCTCGCCCCAGGGCCGAGCGCATCCAACGCCTGACGGCCGCCGCCGCCTCGGCATCCGTCCTCGTCTTCTTCGAAAGCCCCAACCGGCTGCCCGTCACCCTCCGGGAGCTGGCCACAGAGCTGGGCGATCCGGACGTCTGTGTCTGCCGCGAGCTAACCAAACTGTACGAAGAAAACGTCCGCGGCCGCGCCTCGGCCCTTGCTTCGCGCTTCGAGCCGGCGCGGGGCGAATGTACCGTCGTTGTCCGCATTCCCGAACGCAGCCCGGCCTCAACCGCCGAGGCCGAAGTCGTTGCCTACCTCTCCGAGCTCAAACGCGCGGAGGCGCGCCGTTCCCCCGCGGCCGCTGAGGCCGCTCGCCGCTTCGGCATCGCCCGTCAGCGCGCCTACGAGCTCTGGGACCAGGCCTGAGGGGTCGAATCCGGTCCCTGTGGTAAACTCGGGCGTATCTCCTGACCAGGTGGCCTCGTGCCCGAACGGATTCTCGTCTGCGTGGGGTGGCCCTACGCGAACAACCTGTTGCACGTCGGCCAGGTCGCCGGCGCCTATCTTCCGGCCGACCTGTTCGCGCGCTTCCACCGGCAGCGCGGCGACGACGTTGTCATGGTCTCCGGCTCCGACTGCCATGGCACGCCCATCACCGTCGCCGCCGAACGCGAGGGGGTCGAGCCACGCGCCATCGCCGAGCGCTACCACGCCAGGATCCTGGAGGTCTGGGAGCGCCTCGGAATCGTCTGGGAGCTCTACACAACCACGCTGACGGAGAATCACTACGCGGTCACCCAGGACGTGTTCCTCAAGCTCCTCGAGCACGGCTACCTTGCTCCGCGAACCGAGGACCACCTCTACGACGCGCAGGCCGAGCGCTTCCTCCCCGATCGTTATGTCGAGGGCACCTGCCCGCGCTGCGGGTATGAGGATGCCCGCGGCGACCAGTGCGACAGCTGCGGCGCCACGCTCGACGCCGTCGAGCTCATCAACCCGCGCTCGAAGCTCACCGGCTCGACGCCGGTGCTACGGCCGTCCGAGCACTTCTTCCTCAGGCTCTCCGCTCTCGAAGCCGGGCTGAAAGAGTGGGTGTCGACCAAGCAATTCTGGCGCCGGAACGTTCTCAACTTCACCAACGGGTCGTTGAACGAGGGCCTCAAGGACCGCGCCATCACGCGAGACATCAGCTGGGGTGTGCCGATCCCCGTCGCCGGATACGAGAGCAAGCGCATTTATGTCTGGTTCGACGCCGTCATCGGCTACCTTTCGGCGACCAAGGAGTGGGCCCAGCGGCGTGGCGAGCCGGAGGCCTGGAAGCGCTTCTGGGAAGACCCGACGGCCAAGAGCTACTACTTCATCGGCAAGGACAACATCCCGTTCCACACCATCAACTGGCCGGCAATGTTGATGGGTTATGGCGGCCTCAACCTGCCATACGACGTGCCCGCGAACCAGTACGTCAACGTCGCGGCCGGCCAGAAGCAGAGCAAGTCGCGTGGCACCGCGACGTGGATGCTCAACCTGCTCGACCAGTACGACCCTGACGTCATCCGCTTCTACCTCACAACCATCCTCCCGGAGACCAGCGACTCCGAGTTCCGCGAGGACGAGCTGATCCGCGCGAACAACGACGTCCTCATCGCCACCTGGGGGAACCTGGCAAACCGCGTCATCTCGATGATCCATCGCAACTTCGAAGGCGTCGTCCCCGAAACCGGCCCGCTCGCGCCCGAAAGCGCCACCCTGGTCGAACACGCAAGGACGGCCTTCACGACGGTCGGCGACGAGTTCGCCGCCTGCCACTTCCGCATCGCCCTCCAGGAGTCCCTGAGACTCGCGCAGGCGGGCAACAAGTACCTCGACGAGCGCGCGCCCTGGAAGGCCGTCAAGAGCGACCACGCCCACGCCGCCGAGACGCTCGCCACCGCCCTCAACGTCATCAACGCACTCAAGTCCCTCCTGCACCCGATCCTCCCATTCTCGACGGCACGGCTGCACGAAGACCTCTCCCAGCCCGGGACCGTGCTCGATGCGGGATGGAAGTACCAGCCGATTGCCGCCGGAACCCGCCTGCAGCCTGCCCGGCCCCTGTACACCAAGATCGAGACAGCGGAAGAGGCGCGCACGTGATCCCGGCGTTCGACACGCACGCGCACCTCCAGGACGAGGCGTTCGCCGCCGATCTCGAAGCTGTCGTCAGGCGCATGGCCGAGGCGAAAGTCGGCGGTGCCGTGGTTTGCGGCTACGACGCCGCGTCCAATGTGGCGGCGCTCGACCTCGCCAGCCGGTTCCCGCCGCTCTTTCCCGCCGTGGGCTACCACCCGCACGAGGCGAAGGACGTCACGCCTTCCTTGCTCGCCGAGCTCGAATCGCTCGCGTCGCTGCCCGCGGTCGTTGCGGTCGGCGAAATCGGTCTCGACTTCTACAGGAACCATTCCCCTCATGACCGCCAGCGCGAGGTGCTCGACGCGCAATTGGCGATCGCCCTCCGCCTCGGCAAACCCGTTTCGGTCCATTCGCGTGCAGCCGAAGAAGAGATCTTCGAGCACCTCGCCGCCTACTCCCGCGCAAGCTCCTGGCGGCCCGGCGGGCGGCCGATCGGCGTGATGCACTGCTTCGGCGGCGCCAGCGAGCAAGCCAGGCGCTACGTGGACATCGGTTTCCTCGTCTCCCTTGCGTGCACGCTGACGTACCCCCGTAACCACGCCGCCCGTACGATAGCGGAGGACCTGCCGCTGGAGTCGCTCGTGGTCGAAACCGACAGCCCGTACCTGCCACCCCAGGACCGCCGTGGCGCCCGGAACGAACCGGCAAACGTGTGCCGGGCGATCGAGTCGCTCGCCGCTCTCCGCGGCATCAGCGTCGGCGCCGCCGCTTCAGCGACGACGGTCAACGCCCTCGGCCTTTTTGGCGTGAACCTCCCGGCAGAGGTGGCGCTGCGGTGACCCAAACCCAGACGCAGCTCAGCACGCTCTATGGGCCGGTAGCCGACGACATGATCCTGGTCGAAGACCTGCTCGAAACGACAAAACAGGTCGATCTCGCGCCACTCAAGCGCATGCTCGATTTCGCGCTCCAGGCGCGCGGCAAGCGTCTCCGGCCGGCGCTTGTCCTCCTGGCCGGGTGCTTCGGCGAATACAACCTGAACAAGCTCGTTCCCCTTGGCGCCGCCATCGAGCTCCTCCACACCGCCAGCCTCGTGCACGACGACGTGGTCGATGGCGCCGAGAGCCGGCGCGGCCGCCCGACCTCGAACGCCGTCTTCGACAACGCCCTCACCGTGCTCCTCGGCGACTACATGTTCGCCAACGCCGCCGAGATGGTCACCCGAACGGGCAGCCTGCGGGTGACCCGCCTCTTCGCCCTCGCCCTCATGAAGATGACCAGCGGCGAGCTCGACCAGGACGCGGCCGCCTTCGACGTCGGCAAGGATATCCACAACTACCTGGGGCGGATCAGCGGCAAGACCGCCGCGCTCTTCGCCAACGCAACCGAAGGCGGCGCCATCCTTGGAGGCTCCGACGAAGCGACCGTCGAGGCCCTGCGCCACTACGGATTCGCCGCCGGGATGGCCTTCCAGATCGTCGACGACGTTCTCGACTACACCGGCGACGAGGAGCAGCTCGGCAAGCCCGCCGGCAGTGACCTCCGCGAAGGTACCATCACCCTTCCCGCGTTGCTCTTCATCGAGCGCTATCCCCGCGACAACCCGATTCGCAAGTTCCTCGCCGCGACCACCAAGGCCCAGCGCGAGGCCAGACTCCAGGAAGCCCTCACTGCAATCAGGACAAGTGACGTGCTCGAGGATTCGATGGCGATGGCCCGCGACTACGTTCGCCGCGCCAACGCTGCTATCGCCCACCTGCCCGAAAACGAAGCTCACCGCTGCCTCCGCGGCATCGGCGAGTACATTCTCGCGCGCCAGAGCTGAAGTCCACCCGATTTGGGGTTGTCGCTACGCGGTTGGATCGCTGGGCGCGGCGCCCTTCCGCAAGCTGCGGCCCTGCTTCACCGCCTGCCGGACTTCTTGCGGCTTTACCGTGTTCCCACTGAGATCGACGAGGTCGCCCTTCACCGCGGTCAACTGCATGTCCATTATGTCGTTGATCTCGCCCCGCAGCGGGGTCGGTTCCGGCTCGCGCTTGTTCACTTCGGGGTGCTCGTTCGGCTGGCCTCCCGTCACCAGCCGGCTCACCTTCTTGCCGAGGTGGTAGTACTTCCCGTCGTCCGGGATGCGCCGCGGGTAGCCCTCGCGGAACGTGAACGCCGAAAACGAGGTCGGCATGATGCGCGCCGCGTCCTTGTAGCACTGGGGACACGGCACCGGCTCGCTTGATTCCCGCATCGGGCGGAGCTCTTCGAAGATGCCGTTGCACGGCTGGCAGTAGTACTCGTAAAGGGGCATCCCAGATCCAACTCACAGGCGGTGTAGTGGCCGCTATTGTACATCCCGGCTGGTTAGGGAGTGGGATGCCGGCAAGCGCGC